>CALECM010000081.1 GCA_937949745.1 uncultured Bacteroidales bacterium
GAAAATACACATTAAAAAAGGCGATATCGTGAAAGTCATTGCCGGAGATTCCAAAGGAACTCAGGGCAAGGTACTGAAGGTAGACGTTGACAAATACAGAGCCATCGTAGAAGGTGTGAATCTGGTCTCCAAAGCTACAAAAGCCGATGCGAAAAATCCCAATGGCGGCATTATTAAAAAAGAAGCTCCCATCCATATTTCCAATCTGATGATCATTGACTCCAAAGGCAATGCTACCAGAATCGGAAGAAGAATCGGTGATAAAGGTAAATTAGTAAGATATTCTAAAAAATCAGGAGAGGAGATCAAATAATGTACACACCAAGATATAAAGAAAAATACGATAAGGAAGTAATTCCTGCTTTGAAAGAACAATTCGGTTTTAAATCCGTGATGAGAGTACCGAAAATTACCAAAATATGCCTTAACCAGGGTTTAGGTAAATTTGGTATTGCCGACAAGAAACTGATCGACATGGGTGTTCAGGAAATGACGCAAATTTCCGGACAAAGAGCGGTACCCACCAAATCTAAAAAAGACATCTCTAACTTCAAATTAAGGAAAGGTATGCCGATCGGCGTAAGGGTAACCCTGAGAGGTGAAAGGATGTATGAATTCCTGGATCGTCTGGTATCGGTTTCCATACCGCGTATCAGGGATTTCAGGGGAATCAGCGATAAAGGTTTTGACGGAAGAGGTAACTATACGTTAGGTATTCCGGAACAGATTATTTTCCCGGAAATAGATCTTGATAAAGTGGCTAAAATCAATGGTATGGATATTACATTCGTAACCACCGCACATAACGATAAAGAGTGCTTGGCCTTATTAAAAGAATTTGGGTTACCATTTAAAAATCAGAAATAAACCATGGCAAAAGAATCATTAAAAGCAAAAGAAGTTAAGAGAGCAAAATTAGTTGCTAAATATGCCGATAAACGCGCCGAACTGAAGAAAATCATTAATGGGAACGATTACGAAGCCAAAGAAGCGGCAATCATAGCCCTCCAGAAACTTCCCCCGAACTCCAATCCGATCAGGATGCATAACCGTTGTAAATTAACCGGACGTCCCAAAGGATATATGCGTCAATTCGGACTTTCCCGTATTAATTTCAGGGAAATGGCATTGGCCGGATTAATACCGGGTGTTAAAAAAGCAAGTTGGTAACATTTAAAGAAACAAAGCAGTTATGAATACAGATCCGATATCAGATTATTTAACACGCGTAAGAAACGCTATTAAGGCCAACCATAAAGTGGTGGAAATCCCCACTTCCAAAACAAAAAAAGAGATCACTAAAATTTTGTTTGAAAAAGGTTACATCCTCAACTATAAATTTATTGACGATACCCTTCCCGGCAAGATCATGATCGCTTTAAAATATCATCCCGTTACGAAACAACCCGCTATCGCCGAACTGAAACGAGTTAGTCGTCCGGGTTTGCGTAAATATGTAGGAGCTGACGAGTTACCATCGGTTTTGAACGGGTTAGGTGTAGCCATTATCTCTACCTCTCACGGCATGATGACCGATAAAGAAGCCAGAAATCAGAATGTGGGTGGCGAAGTTATTTGTTATGTTAGTTAATTAGGAGGAGGAAATTATGTCAAGAATAGGAAAATTACCCATTACACTCCCTAAAGGAGTCGAGGTCAGCAGAAATGAAAAAAACAATATCGTTACCGTTAAAGGTCCTCTTGGTGAATTACAACAATATGTTGACGACGCCATCAGCTGCAATGTAGAAGACGGACAATTGGTATTGACCCGCGCTACCGACCAGAAACGTCACAGGGCTTTACACGGCTTATACAGAGCTTTGTTAAACAATATGGTTACCGGCGTTTCACAAGGATTCGAAATCAAACAGGAATTAGTAGGGGTCGGATACAGGGCACAGGCTACGGGACAACAATTAGAATTAAGTCTGGGTTATTCCCACAATATTATTTTCGAATTTCCGGAAGAGATTTCCGTAACTACGATTAGTGAAAAAGGGAAAACACCTCTTATCATACTAAAAGGAATCGACAAACAACTTCTGGGCCAGGTAGCGAACAAGATACGTTCTTACAGGAAACCGGAACCTTACAAAGGAAAAGGTATACGTTTTGTTGGTGAAGTAGTAAGAAAGAAAGCCGGTAAATCCGCAGAAAAATAATCTTGAAAATTTTAAGACAATGGCTAAAAATAAAGAATTTAGAAGAACAAGAATTAAACATAGGGTCCGTAAAGTCATTACTGGAAGTCCGGAACGTCCCAGAATGTCGGTTTTCAGAAGTAACCGGGATATATATGTGCAATTGATTGACGATTCGACAGGACATACCCTGGCATCCGCATCCTCTTCAATTCCCGATATCCGCGACCAGAAAGCAACAAAAGTGGCTAAATCTGCAATGGTAGGCAAAATAATTGCTGAAAAAGCTCAGGAAGCCGGTATTAAACAAGTGGTTTTTGACCGTAACGGTTACTTATATCACGGCAGAGTAAAATCTTTAGCTGATGCAGCCAGAGAAGGTGGTTTAATTTTCTAACAAGAAACATATGTCAAATTTGAATTTAAAAAAAGTAAAATCAGCCGATATCGAATTCAAAGATAAATTGGTTGCCGTAAATAGAGTAACAAAAGTAACTAAAGGGGGACGTACTTTTAGCTTTTCAGCCATCGTAGTGGTAGGAAATGAAAATGGAGTGGTAGGATACGGACTTGGTAAAGCAAAAGAAGTTTCAGCTGCTATCCAGAAAGGGATTGATGATGCCAAGAAAAATCTTATCAAAGTTCCCGTTCTGAAAGGAACTATTCCTCATCCCCAGGAAGGAAAATACAGCGGATCTTTGGTATTTATGAAACCCGCTGCTCCGGGTACCGGAGTTATCGCGGGTGGTGCTATGCGTGCCGTACTGGAAAGCGTAGGCGTGAAAGACGTATTGGCGAAATCGAAAGGTTCTTCCAATCCGCATAGTGTGGTAAAAGCTACCATCAATGCTTTGGCTCAATTACGCGATCCCTATACCGTAGCGCAAACCCGTGGAATCGGACTCGAAAAGGTATTTAATGGATAATATATTTAATGGGAATTTAAAAGAAAGGAGCTGCCAGGCTCCTTTTTTTGTTGGCTTGCAGGAATAATTAATGACCTAAAGGATAAATGACAAAAAAGGATATTTTTGTACCGATAAATAACCGGTCATGATTTTCAAAAAAACAATAATTTTCACGTGGCTCCTGTTTTCCGGCATCGCACTTTTCGGACAACAAAATTATACCATAAAACTGAAATTTTCGGATATTGATAAAGATATCTTCACTTTTCCGGTCTATCCCATTGAAAAAAGCATTAATAATTTTTACATTTCGGGAGACACGCTCCATTGTATTTTTATAGACAACAGCACTCCCCTGTTTGACGGTGACAGTATTACGGACTACGAGTGGGATTCTTATTCTTTTGGAAAGCGTAATTTTACCATATCCCTAAAAATCCCTTCCGGATATTCACCAGCGGAATGGTTTGCCATTCATTATATCGACAGCCATTATTATTTTAAAAAAGAACCCGGAAAAAAATTATATCACTTTATGCGATACAGAATTGAAGACGAAATAGATCATAAAGATTAACTTAGCAAGACACGCTATTACTGTTCTCTCATATTCTGTAAGAATCTCTTCCGAACCGGTATTGTGATTTATGATACGACCTTTAGACTAACTTATATGAAAAAGCCATAAATCATAAAAAATAAGGAAGAATTCACATTTTATACAGTTCCAGTTTTTTTTATATTTGCCGGGCATAATCCATATATAATGAAAATAAGAATTCTTACTCTTCTGGGTTTGTGTTTACCCATACTTTGTAGTGCGCAAAAAGGATCGATTACAGGAATCATAGAAGACAGCAGGAACAGTGAAAAAATCGCCTTCGCAGGCGTTACCCTGATGAAAGCACAGGATACCGCCCTGATCAGGGGTGTGGCCAGTGAACCGGACGGGTCTTTTGTGATCAATAATGTCGGCAACGGAGATTATCTGATCCAGGTTTATTACACGGGATTCGATAAATGGACAAGCGCGCCTGTTTCGGTAACCAATGAAAAGAAGGAAGTCAACCTTGGCACCATTAAACTTCTCCCTTCGGCTTTTATGCTGAACGCGGCGGAAGTGACGGCCACCAAACCAATATTCGAAATGAAACACGGTACCATGACCATGAATGTGGACGCGAATCCTACAGCCACGGGAGATAATGTTATCGAACTATTGAAAAAAATGCCGTCGGTAATGGTGGACCATAACGACAATATCTCCATTGAAGGGAAATCCGGGGTTATGATCCTGATTGACGACAGACCGACCTATTTATCCGGAGAAGATCTTACGGGACTTTTAAAAAGCATGTCCTCGAACCTTATCGACAGGATCGAAGTGATGAAAAAACCATCCGCCCGTTACGACGCGCAGGGAACCGCGGGGATCATCAATATTATTACCAAAAAAGAAAGAAAATTCGGGATCAACGGCTCCGTATTTGCAGGAGGAGGCTATGCCCAAAATCCCAAACTTAACGGTGGATTCAACCTGACTGCCCGCACGGGAAAATTTGTTTTTTCAGCCAATTATTCCTATTTCGGGTATAAAAGCGCCAACGGTACCTCGCTCATGAACGAGAATTACAGGAACGGGGATACTTTAAGAATCACTACAAATGAAAATCCGAACGAATTATGGAACCGTACCAGTTTCGGTAACGGACATAATTTCTCCGTAGGGACCGATTATTTTATCAATAAAAAAAATGTGATCAGTCTCTTATATAACGGTAACCTTAGTAATAACCATTATGTGAACGACAATTTTAACCGTATATATACCAATAACCGGCTGGATTCTTCCTATAAAGCCGTCAATAACGGTAACCACAGGGGAAATAATCATACGTTCAATTTAAATTATAAGCACTCTTTCGATTCCACGGGAAAAGATCTCCATCTCGATTTTATCTACGCTTACAATACTTTGAAAATACGGCAATATAATAACCTGATTTATTACCGCGGTAATATGGAAAATGAATTCAACAGGGAGTTCAGGGAAATAATCAGGGAACCCAATAAAACGCAGGTGTATACTTTCAAAGCGGATTATGAACATCCATTTAACGATAATATGAAACTGGAAGCCGGAATTAAATCCAGTTACGTTCGTAATGAAAACTTCGACCAGAACTTTGTAAACAACGAATTGATTTCCGAATGGAATAATCACTTTATATACCAGGAGAATATCAATGCAGCCTATATTATTTATTCCCTGCTGGTCAAAAAAATCGATATCCAGTTAGGATTGCGGGGCGAACATACCTACCACAAAGGAGACCTGTTCTCTACCGGGGAATCGAATACACAGAATTATTTTAACCTCTTCCCTAATTTTTCTATCGGTTATGAATTACCGAAAAATAATAACCTGGAATTAGGATACCGTTACAGCATTTACAGGCCCGATTACTATACGCTCAATCCGTTCCTGAACATCTCCGATCCTTATTACTGGTCAACGGGAAATCCCAAACTAAAACCCCAGTATAATCACTCACTTGCCCTGAACTATTCCTGGAAATATATGATTAATGCCGGTATCGGGTATGATTATGTCCGCGATTCCTATACGCATATTGAATCTACCGATCCTGTAACCGGCGTCAGGATCACCAAACCTGAAAATATTGGGAAAGCCCATTATTTGAATTTAAATCTGTCGGCCAATTATACGTTCAGGAAATGGTGGACCATGATTTATTATATGGGAGGAAGAATCGGACAGGAGAAATTGAATTACCGGGAGAGGACAGTAGTGAAAAACGTATATGATATATGGTTTTATTTTTCCGAATCCTTCACTTTCCTTAAGAACTATTCCTTTGAAATCTCGGGAAATATTCTTCCTGCCATGCAGGAAACTTTCGGACGGAGCCAGGGAAGGTTTTTCCTCAGTGCCGGGTTTAAGGCTAATTTATTGAAAAATGCCCTCACCCTCAGGTTAACGGTAAACGACATATTAAATAACGGATTCTGGAAAGAAGATTACACGTTCCCGGACGGTAGCCGGACAAAAGGCGACTATTTCTGGGAATCGAGAGGAGTATGGATCAATATTTCATACAGGTTCGGAAAGCAAAATATCCAGACAAGGAAAACCAGTACGGATAGCGAAGAACTTCAACGTATCGGGGGAGGTGGCGGAAGCGGTGGAAAAATGTAACACTTTCCCTTACATATATTGTGTTTTATTATGCCGTATCTTAAATAATTATCTCAAGATCATTGGTTAAGAATTATTTGAAGTTATTATTCTAATAATTTCAATTTTAAATCTAATATTATCATAGATAAAAATAAGGTAATAATAAAGTATAATTTGAGAAATAACGCAAGGTTTTATCTTTTTTATTCTATTCTTTTTTATATTTGCCACCGCATAATCCACGATGAATGAAAAGAAGAATCCTGACCCTTATAGGCCTTTTTCTGCCTATCATTTGCTTTGCTCAAAAAGGCTCTGTAGAAGGGACTATTGAGGATAGCAGGAATCAGGAAAAAATAGCCTTTGCAGGTATCACCTTAATGAAATTACAGGATACCTCGCTTATAAGAGGTGTCGCCAGTGAAAAAGACGGAACTTTCATTATTAACGGTGTGGCGAACGGAAAATATCTGGTCCAGGTTTATTACACAGGATTTGATAAATGGACCAGTGAACCAGTTTCCATAACCAATGAAAAACATAAAGTTAACATTGGCACTGTTAAACTCATACCATCGGCATTTATGCTGAATGCGGCTGAAGTGACGGCTACCAAACCACCTTTTGAAATAAAACACGGTACCATAACGATGAATGTGGAATCTAATCCTACCGCCGCCGGAGATAATGTAATCGAATTATTAAAAAAGATGCCTTCGGTCATGGTCGACCATAATGATAATATATCGATCGAAGGAAGATCGGGGGTTACCATTCTCATAGATGATAAGCCGACTTATTTATCCGGAGAAGATCTGACCGGATTACTGAAAAGCATGTCCTCCAACCTGGTCGACAGGATTGAAGTGATGAAGAAACCCTCTGCCAGGTACGATGCGCAAGGTACTGCGGGCATTATCAATATCATCACCAAAAAAGAAAAAAAATTCGGGATCAACGGTTCGGCCTATTTCGCGGCGGGATATGCCAAAAATCCCAAAATAAACGCAGGGTTTAACCTGACGGCACGTACCGGAAAATTTGTTTTTTCAACCAACTATTCTTATTTCGGATATAAAAATATCAACGGTTCTTCCATGATTAATGAAAGTCCCAGGGACAGGGATACGATCAAAATTTCGTTAAACGAAAATGATCATGAAACATGGCAAACCAATCATCTTGGCAACGGACATAACTTTTCTTTCGGCACTGATTATTTTATCAATAAAAAAAATGTGATCAGCCTTTTATATCGGGGAAACCTAAGTAATAACCGTTATTTCTATACTAACTATAACCGTATATATACCAATAACCGGCTGGATTCTTCTTATAAAAGTATGGATAACGGCAGGCAGACAGGAAGCAACCATACCCTTAATCTGAACTATAAACATTCTTTCGATTCGACAGGTAAAGCACTTCATCTTGATTTTCTTTTTTCCCACAACAGCTCTTTAAGGCAACACGACAACGAATTGATTTATTACCGCGGCGATATGGTGAACGAATATCAAAGAGAATACCGGGAAGTCATAAAAGACCCTAATAAGACAGGGTTATTCACCTTTAAAGCTGATTATGAACATCCGTTCAATGAGAATATGAAACTGGAAGCCGGAATCAAAACCAGCTATGTTCATAACGAGAATCTGGACCGCAATTTTGTGAATGGCGAATTGATCCGCGAATGGGATAATAATTTTATATACACGGAAAACATCAATGCGGCTTATATTATTTATTCCGTAATTGTCAAAAAAATAGACATACAATTAGGTTTGCGGGGTGAGCATACCTTCCATCAAGGAGAACTCCGTACGACCGGAGAATCTAACAGGCAGAATTATTTCGATTTATTCCCGAATTTCTCCATCGGTTATGAACTACCCAAGCAAAATAATCTGGAATTGGGATACCGTTACAGCATTTTCAGACCGGGTTACTACAGCCTTAATCCTTTCCTGAATATTTCGGACCCTTACCAGTGGTCTACGGGTAATCCCAACCTGAAGCCCCAGTACAATCACTCTTTGTCCCTTAATTACTCATGGAAATATATTATTAACATAGGACTTTGGTACCAACATATTACCGATTCCTATACCAATATCGAATCTACCGACCCTATGACCGGTATCCGGATCAGTCGACCAGAAAATATCGGAAAGTCAGATTACCTCTCCCTGAATATTTCCGCCAATTATACTTTCAGAAAATGGTGGACCATGAATTATTATATAGGAGGAAATCTCGGACAGGTAAAATTACAATATGATGACAGACTGGTTATCCGGAATGTACGAAATGTATGGTACAATTTTGTGGAATCTTTTACTTTCCTGAAAAATTACTCATTCGATATTTCCGGATACGGAATGTTACCTTCCAGGGACATATTCGGGAAAAACCGGGGACAATTCTTCCTTAATGCCGGATTTAAGGCTAATCTCCTAAAGAATACCCTCACTGTAAGATTAACCGTCCAGGATATATTAAATTTCGGAGGACGTTGGATAGAAGATTACACTTATCCTGACGGCAGCCGGACCAGAGGGAATTACCATTGGGAATCAAGAGGGGTATGGCTGAATATTTCATACCGGTTCGGTAAACAGGATATCCAGACCCGTCAGAGAGGCACCGAAAGTGAAGAGCTTAACCGTATAGGCGGCGGAAGCGGGGAAGGAGGAAAGAGATAATATCATGATTATTCAGGTTCAACCGCATCTGTATTTCCTGAGGGATTTTGCCGTGAAAGATTTTCCACTACGATCCTGGCTTTGGCCTTGCCTATAACCCGGGCAATCTCCTCCTCGGAAGCGGCCTCAATCCTCTTAATACTTTTAAAGTGACTAAGAAGTTTTTGGGACAAAACATTACCGATTCCAGGAATGGTATCCAGCCGTGACGAGAGGCTTTTTTTACTTCTTCTTTTCCTGTGGTGCGTAATACCGAAACGGTGTACTTCGTCCCGTATACGTTGCAATAACTTCTGGGCTTCCGATTTTTTGTCCAGATAAAGCGGCAGGCTATCCCCTACCTTATAAATATCTTCCAGACGTTTGGCTATACCGATCAGCATGATCTTTTCCGTCAGGTCCAGTTCTTTCAGGGCACTGTAAGCCGAACTTAACTGTCCTTTTCCGCCGTCAATGATCACCAGCTGGGGTAAAGGTTTCTCCTCTGCGACCAAACGGCTGTACCTGCGGTACACCACTTCATGCATAGAAGCAAAATCGTCAGGACCTTCTACGGTTTTAATATTGTAATGCCTGTATTCTTTTTTTGCCGGTTTCCCGTCAATAAAACATACCATCGCCGCAACCGGTTCCTCACCCTGCGTATTGGAATTATCAAAACACTCGATATGGGTCGGCAGGGCGGACATTCCCAAAGCCTTTTGTAAAGCAGCCAGTGTACGTTGCGCGTGACGTTCCGGATTGACCAGTTCCTGCCGTTTCCTCTTTTCCAGCATATAAACATGGGCATTCTTTTGCGAAAGATCGAGCAGCTTTTTCTTGTCTCCCCTTTGCGGAACGGTAAATGTAATATTCTCATCCGGAGTAATATCCGGCATAAATGGAAGGATCACCTGTTTTGAAAGTTTACCGTAACGTTCCTGCATTTCCACGATTCCCAAAAGCAATAATTCTTCCTTACTTTTATCGGCACGGTTGGTCATCTCCAGGGTATAAGACTGGATAACGGCTCCATCCACTACCCTCATAAAATTGATATACGCATTGTCTTCATCCAGATCGATGGAAAAGATATCCACTTTCCCGATTTCCGGATTAACCACTACCGACTTCATTCTGAACTTTTCAAGGATCTCGATCTTTAGTTTGAGTTCCTGCGCTTTTTCAAACTCCCAGTCATCGGCATATTTCAACATTTCCTCTTTTAATTGCTTAACCACGAAATTCGCGTTCCCTTTGATAATTTCAATAATCTGTTTGATCTGACCCTGATATTCTTCCCGGGAAATATAACCGGCGCATGGAGCGGCGCATTTCTTGATCTGGTATTGCAGGCAGGGACGACTGTTTCGTTCCATAACTTTACAATTCCTGATCTGAAAAGCCTCGGAAATCGTATCCAGCAAAACATGGATCGTATATACGGAAGCATAAGGACCAAAAATCTGACTACGTTTAGGATCGGGTTTTCGGGTGAGGAAAATTCTCGGATAAGGTTCTTTGGTAATGGCGATCCAGGGATAGGTTTTATCATCTTTCAGCATCGAATTATACCGGGGCTGGTATTCTTTGATCATACTGTTTTCCAGCAACAGGGCTTCCCACTCACTATTCACGATGGTCGTCTGGATATCCCTGATCCTGGAAACCATAACTTTTAATTTTCCGGAAAGCTGAGTCTTATTAAAATAGGAAGAAACCCGTTTCTTCAGATTTTTCGCTTTACCGACATAAAGCAACTTTTCATTCTCATCATAGAAACGGTATACTCCCGGTTTGTCGGAAAGTGATTTCAGGATAATGGACAGGTTTGATGGATAGTCGTTTACCATGCTACAAAGATAATCATTTTCAATTTAGGATTTCCTACACCGAAAACGGAAAAAGCAGCGGAAAAGTATCTGTGTTAACAGATAAGACAAAGCTATAGATTCTCTAAAATATATTGCGTAAGCAACGTATAAAGATGCTGACGGGCATTTCCGTCATTGATAAAGTGATTCATATTGGGATAAAAGAAATGATCAAATTGTTTATTGGCTTTGATCAGTGCGGTAGTTAAATCGACCGCATTCTGGAAATGTACGTTATCATCGGTCATCCCGTGGATCAGCAGGTAATTCCCTTTGAGTTTTCCGGCATGGAAAATCGGGGAATTTTCGTCATAACCGGAAGGATTTTCCTGTGGTGTCTGTAAAAATCGTTCTGTATAAATATTGTCATAGTACCGCCAGTTGGTTACCGGTGCCACGGCGATCGCCGTTTTAAACAATCCGTCTCCTTTGAACATGGCCAGTGAGGAAAGATATCCTCCGAAACTCCATCCCCAGATTCCGATACGTTCCGGATCGACATAAGGTAAACTCCTTAAATATAGTGCCGCATCGATCTGGCTCTCCGACTCAAGGTTACCCATTTGTTTATAGATCGCCTTTTTGAAAGCATCTCCCCGGCCGGCTGTACCGAATCCGTCCACACAAACCACGATATAACCATGTTGGGCCAGCATCTGGTACCAGGCCACATCCTGGCTCCTGAACCATGCGTTGTTCACTTCCTGGGATCCGGGTCCGCCGTATACATACATCAATACGGGATATTTTTTACGATAATCGAAATCCGTCGGTTTGATCATCCAGCCATTCAGGTTTGTACCGTCATAAGTCATAAAGCTAAATAACTCTTTTTTAGAAAAGCCGTAATCCGTTATCGTTTTCTTTAATTGCTCATTATCTTCCAAAACCCGGAGCAGTTTCCCGTCATTCCTGTAGATCGATACCACCGGAGGAGTATTCCTGTCGGAATAAGTATCCATGTAATAACCGCTATTCGGACTGAACCGTACACTATTCCATCCGGATCCGTTGGTCAGCATTTTCTTTTTCCGGCCGTCAAAACCAATCACGTACAAATCACGGTTCAGGGGTGAAGATTCATTGGAAAGATAATAAATCAGTTTTTTCTTCGGATCTACCGCACTTATGTCGTTCACTTCCCAGTTACCCTGTGTTAATTGTGTAACCGGTCCGCCAAATTCCACTTTGTAGATATGGTTATACCCATCCCTTTCGGAAGTAAGCAGCATCGATCTGTTGTCATCCAGAAAATAATAAGTATCGTTGACTTCAACCCAACACTTATTTTCATCTGTATATACGATCTCTAAAGTACCGTTTCCGGTATTATACCTGTAAAAATCAAGTTTATTCTGGTGCCTGTTTAATTTTAAGACCATCAGTTCTTTGGCATCAGGTAACCAATAGATACGCGGGAAATAACAGTTATCATTGTCCCCCATATCCAATGCCGTTTTGTTACCGGATTGCAGATCATAAATCAAGATATTGACCAAAGAATTATCTTCTCCGGCTTTCGGATACTTAAATTTGTATTCGACCGGATATAATTCCCCGAAATAAGTCATGGAAAACTCCTTAACCCTTGATTCGTCAAAACGCATAAAAGCAATTTTTCTGCTATCGGGAGACCATTCGAAAGCTTTCGCCAGACTAAGCTCTTCTTCGTAAACCCAATCCGCCGCACCGTTAATAATATGGTTCTCCAGGCCATCATTGGTAATTGGTATTTCATTGCCGGAAGCAAGATCTTTGACAAATAGATTATTAGCCCTTACAAACGCTACTTTGGAACCGTCGGGAGAAAAAGTGGCGAAACTTTGTTTTCCCAGAAGTGTATCCGAAAGTAATCGGATCGTATTTTGTTTCCTGTCATAAACATAATAAAAAGCCCTGGTCGAACGGCGGTAAATAGGTTCCGTACCGGTAGCCAAAAGTATTTTTTCCCCGCTATGATCGATAACATAATCATCAATTTTTCTTATATTTAATTGATTACTACTTAACTGCATCAAATCCCGGTTCGTAAGTATTTCTTCTTCTTTTTCCCCGGTTTCAAAACTATATTTCTCAATTCCCATCAGGGAAACCACAGTATAATGTTCACTATTCTGCATAGGATTGAACCCGTAGACCGAGCGGGGATAAAAAAGATATTTTTCCCAAATATCATCGACGGTTATTTTTTTAGTCTGGGATAAAAGTCCGGGAACAATTCCCAATACAAAGAAACATAAGAAAAGAATTCTATTTTTCATAATTCGTTATAAAATAATAAAGGTTACGGTAGAATGTTACTTGAATGCCGTTTCGCTTAATCCGTCTCCTTCTAAGGTTAATCTATCCATATAGGCCGGTACTTCCTTACCTAATAACTGATCCACATATATTTTTGCCAGGTATTGGCCCAGCATAAAACCATGTCCTCTCATTCCGATCAGTAAACCTTTGGCGGGATCCACAATATAACGGGGCTCCACGTAATAACCCGACCAGAAGGCCTGGAATCCCACCGCTGTTAATTCCGGTATCCAGTCGGCAAATACTTCCGAGCATATTTCAACAAATGATTCGGTATTCACTTTAAGGTCTTTCCCTGATTCCTGCCCGTCGGTCGCCGGAGAAGCACAACCGATGATCTGCCCGGTCTCTTTCAGTTGTTGACCGTAAACAGCGGAAAAACCTTTATAATGCCGACGATCGATGAGCATATCCAATGCATCTCCATCTTTACCCAGCATCGGTAAACGTCTGGTGATGAATGCCTGATGCCTTACCGGATACAGTCCGGTTTCCCAGCCCAATTGCTCCGCAAAAGCAGCGGCATTATGCCCTAAAGCATTGGCAAAATGCGAACAATGGTATTCAACATATTCCTGATCGTGGGTAAGCACGAGCGCCATAAAACCTTTGCCGGTTTTTTGCACCTCCAGTAAACGACAATCTTCCAAGACGATTCCGCCTTTTTCAATTCCTATATTCCGGACCGCATCGATCACAAGTCCGGGCGTTGCCTGCCAGCAATTACGGGTAATTAAAGCCGCCTGGTATTTGGTCAGGTCAGGATTAAACCGGGGAGAAATTTCCTTACGGAAGTCCTTCCGGTCAACCATATAAGCATCAGACCAGGCCATAGAAGCTTCGAGTGCCTTATAAGTAGGATCATCATGGGCAAATCCCACATAACGGGTCGGTTTGAAATTTATATTGGTTACGGATTGAAGATCCCTGAATATCTGGAGATTATGATTGGATATATCAGCTATTTCGGGTACTGAAAAAGCGGGACGCCCACCGGCGATATTCCGCCATGAAGAACCTCTGCCGCTATTACACATGACCACATTCTTTCCGCTTTCGGCAAAATAACGGAAAAGCGCGCTTCCCGTAATGCCTCCTCCGGCTACAAATATATCGCACTCCACTTTTCTTGTGGCCTGTCCGTGTACGCTAGTCAAAAATTCCGGCCGGTTTTGGGAAGGATAAGTTTCGCTCATCGTTACCTGGTTAGATAAAGGTCCGCGTGGCGAAGCGTCTCCGATGACCAGGATACCTTTGTTGCGAAGGAGTTGTTTTACTCTTGGGATACACCGTTTTCCACGGCAAGGGCCCATTCCGATACGGGTGATGTGTTTGAGCTCATCTACCGAGATCATATCCCGGTTACCGATGGCAGCCATAATTTCATCAACATGTACATCGTCACAATGACAAACAAATACCGGTGCTTTCGTGGTTTCAAAAGTTAATTCCTGTTTCAGGGGTTCCGGATAACGGTCTTTCACGATAAATCCCGTAACGCAGGTCATTTTTTCGCCGGTGATATCCACAGCCTTGATTCTGGCTACATGTGTTTTATTGGATTTCCGGATGATCTTTTCCACGAATCCTTCTCCGACCTTTTCCCCTTTGTCATTTACCAGGAAAACTTCCGCTTTCTCGTCCACTTCATATTCAAAAGGAAGGAATAACCAATTCTTAGCGATATTATAACCAAAAATGGCAAGTCCCGGACAACGGGATACACATTCCATACAACCGATACAACGATCGTAATCCACAACGGGCACTGCAGAAGTGGAGTTTTTGGTAATGGCACCGTATGGACAGGCAAAAGCGCAGGGATTGCAGGCAAAGCCATACAGGCAATCCGTGACCACGAAGCCTTTCGTATTCATTCTTTCCGGTTCGGGTTTCCTGGATTCTTCCAAAACAGGCACCGGATGCTGCTGGGAATCGATATATTCTTTAGAAATTATCAGATAATCGTCATAAGAGACTCTCTTACCGACCTGCATGGCAATTTCCATGGCGGCCTGCTTCCCGCGCAATACGGCGCAAGTACCCTCTCCCACCCTCACGGCATCCCCTACTCCCCAGGCATGAAGCCCAAAAATGGTTTTTCCTTTTATCAGTAGAGCGTCATCGGGAATAAGACCCGTACAAATATTAATCACATCGATATCACGGATGATTTTCTCGGTACCGGGAACAGGTACGAAGTTTTTACATTCGGCCAATACGGCGCCTGTAATGCCCGTATGATCTTCGTTGGGAATGGCCTTTAATAATGTATGGGAAGTAATGATCGGTATACCTAAACGACGAACACGGTTGGCCTGTACCGGAAAACCCCCTTCGCGGTCCATGGCTTCGATAATACCCACCACTTCGGCTCCCGCCTGCACAGCCTGGTAGGATGTGAGGTAACCGATATTTCCGGCGCCGATTGACAATATTCTCTTCCCCAGCAGGGTATGTTCCATATTCATCATTTTCTGCAATACGGCAGCCGTATAAACTCCCGGCAGGTCATCATTCTCGAAAGCAGGCATAAAAGGCACGGATCCCGTACCTACAACGAGATATTCCGCATCCACATAATAGATGGAATTATCCGCAAGGTTTTTAACCGCTACCCTTTTCCCCTCGAGGATATCCCAAACCGTAGAATTGAGAAAAATACCCGAATGGTCGTCTCCTGCTAAGGTTTTCGCAATATCAAAACCCCGCATTCCTCCGAAATGCGGTTCTTTCTCGAAAAAGAAAAACTGGTGGGTCTGCATATTGAATTGTCCGCCGATAGTATCATTATTATCCAGGACTATATTCGGTATATCCCATTTATTAAGTTCCTCCCGGCACGCCAGACCTGCGGGGCCGGCTCCTATAATCACGACTTTTGTCTTATAAACCCGGATTTTTTTATCTAAATCAGGAGGAGTGGTTGCCGGCAGAAAATCCTGCGGAACTTCATCCACTTTTTTCACCCCGTCCACTTTGGTAATACAGATTCTCCTGATCACCCCGTCGACCAGCATTTCACAGGCACCGCATTTTCCTATACCGCATTCCAGACTTCTTTCCCGTCCCGCCAGACTATGGCTGTGAGTGGGAAGGCCTGCCTGATGCAAAGCGGCCGCAATCGTATAACCTTTATTTCCCGTAATCATTCTTC
>CALECM010000082.1 GCA_937949745.1 uncultured Bacteroidales bacterium
TGAAGTTGAAAAACCTGGTGGCGAATGCCCGCGTACTGGACGAATCCAAAATAGATTCTTCCAAGATACTGATCTATTCCATCGTAAAACTGAGAAACCTGGCCAATAAGGCTGAAATGACATACACTTTGGTTCCTGAATCCGAAGCTGACCTTAAATCCGGAAAAATATCCGTCACCTCCCCTATCGGCAGAGCATTGCTGGGCAATGGTGAAGGAACCGTGGTTACGGTTGATGCCCCGGCCGGAAAACTTCAATTCGAGATTTTATCCATTTCAAGATAATTACAATGCCTACTATTTTTTCGAAAATTATTCAGGGTGAAATTCCCAGTTATAAAATAGCGGAAAACGAAAAATTCTATTCCTTTTTAGATATCGCGCCTTTGTCAAAAGGCCATACCCTTGTGGTTCCTAAAATAGAAAATGATTATATCTTTGACCTGGATGACCAAACTTTGGGAGATTTGATGATATTTTCAAAAAAAGTAGCATTGGCTATCGAAAAAAATATAAATTGCAAGCGGATCGGTATGGCTGTAATCGGGCTTGATGTTCCACATACTCACGTACATTTAGTACCTCTTAATACTATTGACGACCTTGATTTTTCAAAAGAAAGAATTCAATTAACGCCTGATGAATTCCGGCAGATCGCTTCGGAAATATCAAATACGTTCAACCAAAATTATTAGTTCGACAATGAAAACAATCAGTGAGAGTCCCATCACCACACTTCAAATTATTAAACCTGATCTGATCAAAAAATATTACGAAATAAAGTCTGGTGAAGAATTATACGGATCAGTAGACATTACACATAATACAGGGACCCTTGCACGCATTGAAACATCGCAAGGAATATTTACCGTTAAGAGAAATGGTTTCTTTAAGCCTTATATCACCCTGAGAAGGGAAAAATTTAAAACGGACGAAGCTATTGCCTACTTGGATGTCCAGGGAAGTACCAAAATAATATTGGATAAAAATTATTACTATTTCCGGCTGGTAAATTTATGGAAAAACCAATGGGGATGGACCAATGAAAAAAATCAGGTCATTCTCAGATATAAGCCCACCGTAGCCGGATTTATCAAGGGAGATGTGGAAGTGTCCAAAGACTTCACCTATCTTTCCTACCTGGAAACCATTACCATACTCGGTGTCTATTTCCTCACGCAATTAGAAGATGAAATCATCAAAGCCAATGATACGGCTCTCTCAAAATAAATTATAAATTATTTTCGTTGTAAGCAATAAAATATGGGTATGACAATAAATGAACTAGAACAAATCGCCATACAAATCCGCCGGGATATTATCCGGATGGTCAGCAATGCCAAATCAGGTCATCCAGGAGGTTCCTTAGGTTGTGCCGATCTTTTTACCGCACTATATTTTGAAATCTTAGATATCGATCCGTCGGATTTTACTATTCCCGGGAAAGGTGAAGATATGTTTTTCCTTTCTAACGGACATATATCGCCCGTATGGTACAGTACTTTAGCCCGCCGGGGTTATTTCCCGGTAAAGGAATTATCCACTTTCAGAATGCTTGATTCCCGTTTACAGGGACATCCTTCTCCCGTTGAACACCTTCCGGGTATCAGGGTTGCTTCCGGTTCTCTGGGACAGGGATTATCCATAGCATTAGGAGCTGCCATTGCGAAAAAGAACGATGCAGATCCGAAAACCGTATTTGTGCTTACAGGCGACGGCGAACTGGAAGAAGGACAGAACTGGGAAGCTATTTTATTCGCATCCGGGAAAAATATCGATAACCTGATCGCGATCGTAGATTATAACAAAAAGCAAATAGACGGTTCTACCGATGACGTACTGCCACTCGGTAACCTAAGAAAAAAATTTGAAGCTTTTGACTGGATTGTAGTCGAGATGAATGGAAATAACATGGAAGACATTCTTGACAAGATCCGTTATTCACAGTCATTGCTTCATCAGGGAAAGCCGGTGTGCATTATTATGCATACCGAAATGGGAATGGGCGTCGATTTTATGATGGGAACACACAAATGGCACGGTTCGCCTCCGAACCCGGAACAAACCGGAATAGCTTTAGCTCAATTACCCGAAACACTCGGCGATTATTAAAGCGAACAGCGCCGTGAAAATTATCTACCGTTATTTAATTAAAAAGTTCATAGGACCTTTTATCCTTACATTTTTTTTCGCCCTGATCATCTTACTCATGCAGTTTTTATGGCTTTACGTAGATGAGCTGGTGGGAAAAGGTCTCGAAATCCACCTGATCCTGGAGCTTTTACTCTATGCATCGGCAACGTTCGTGGCCACCGCAGTGCCTTTGGCGATCCTGCTTTCTTCTCTCATGACTTTCGGGGCGCTTGGTGAACATTATGAACTCGTGGCCCTGAAATCAGCGGGAATACCTATCAGCAAACTGATGATACCTCTGGCATGTTTCAGCATTTTCCTCGGAGGAGTATCTTTCTGGTTTAACAATAACGTGAGTCCCAAAGCCTATATAAAAATGCGTACTTTACTATTCGATATCCGGGAACAAAAGCCCGCTCTTTCCATTGAAGAAGGCACTTTTTATGACGGATTCGACAATTATGTGATCCGTATCGGCAAGAAACACCGGGATAACGAAACGATTGAAGATATCCTGATATATGACCATTCACGCCATAATGGAAACACTACCATGACCTATGCGCAAAGAGGAAATATGAAAATTACGCCGGACGGCAGATATATGCTTTTCTACCTGTATGATGGTTCCTATTGGGATGAAAGCCATAATCAGGGAGGAGTAGAATCCAGTTACCCGTTGACCCGGGCAAAATTTAAGGAGCAATATAAAAGGTTTGACCTCTCCTCTTTCGAGCTTCAGAAAACGGAAGATTCCTATTATAATTCCAATACCAAAGCCCTTTCCAATCAGCAGCTTTCAAGTCAGATCGATACTATTAAGAAACAGATACATGCTATTTCCGATAATGCGGTAAACAACTACTTTACCCATATGTATTATTTTACGCATTACCTCAAAGAGGATTCATCCGTGCATTATCAGGCATCTTATTCTATCGACGAAATATGGGCAGCGGAACCACAATACCAGCAAACAGAAATTCTAAGATACGCAGTACAAACTTCCGCTAATATTAATAATGCCGTAAAATTCACCTATGAGGAAGCCGATTATAAAAATGCAACCCTTTGGTCGCATGAAATAGAATGGCACAGGAAGTTTACCCTGGCGGTAGCCTGCTTACTTTTCTTTTTTATAGGAGCATCATTAGGTTCAATTATCCGGAAAGGAGGTATCGGTATTCCCCTTCTGGTTACCGTATTCTTTTTTACTTTTTACTTCGCTTTCTCCGTGATGGGAGAAAAAATTTCCAAAGGCAACGTGTTTCCGGTTAGTGTGGGAATGTGGTTATCTTCTATTATACTGGTACCTATTTGTATTTTCCTGACTAAAAAAGCTACCCGGGATTCGGCAGTATTTTCATGGGATGAGTATGGAAAGTGGTTTAAGAAAATAAAAATAAAATTCTCAAGGAAAAGAAATGAAGATCCTTCAAATATGTCATAAACCACCTTTACCGGCATTGGACGGGGGATGTATCGCCATCCATAATATCACGAAAGGATTGTTAGCCTGTGGTCATAATGTGAAGGTTTTATCCATAACTACACCTAAACATCCTTTGCAGCCCGGCAAAATCCCTCAGGAATACCTGCAGGAAACTCATTTCGAATCCGTATTTATCGATACTAAAATAAAGTCATATCATGCATTGCTCTCTTTAATTAAAAAAGAATCGTATCATGTAAGCCGTTTTATTTCGAAGGAATTTGACCGTAAACTCATATCCGTACTTCAGGGGGAATATTTTGACATCGTACAGTTGGAATCTATTTTCGTAGCCCCGTATATTTCAACCATAAGAGCGCATTCAAACGCTAAGATCGTGCTCAGGACCCATAATGTGGAACACAAAATCTGGGAACGATTTATTGTACAGCAGAAAAATATATTGAAAAGGACCGTACTCAAAAAAATGGTGGAACAACTTCGCCGTTACGAATTATCGGTTTTTGATCATATCGACGGTTTCTTAGCTATCTCCGAACCTGATTACCTTTTTTTCCATCATTCTTTTCCTCACTTGCACGGAACTATGATCCCTGCGGGTATAGATATGGAAAATTATGAAGCAGATGAAAATTATATTCCTTCCGGTAAACCTGAACTTTTCCACATAGGAAGTATGAATTGGATGCCTAATATAGAAGGATTGGAATGGTTTTTCAAAGAAGTGTGGGATAAAATATTACAAAAATTTCCCGACCTGACTTTTACCCTCGCCGGAAGACATTTCCCGAAAAGCTGGGAACATCTTTCGATTCCGAATGTTATTATGGAGGGAGAAGTGGATAATGCAAACCAATTTATACTCTCCAAAGATATTATGATCGTACCGTTATTATCAGGAAGCGGCGTGCGTATTAAGATACTGGAGGGAATGGCCCTCGGGAAAACCGTCATTACTACTCCGATAGGAGCGGAAGGCTTGGATATTGAAAATGGTAAGAATATTTTTATTGCCCATACTCCCCGGGAATTTGTAGAGATTATTGAAAAATGTATTAATACTCCTGATATTTGTAAAATCATTGGGGAAAATGCCCGTCGTTATGTTGCGCTAAACCATAATAATCAAATAATAACCACTCATATTGTTTCGTTATACCACGAATTATTAAGAGCCGGAATTTAAATTGTATGCTATCGTATTTCAATTATAATTAATGAAACTATTAGACCAAATCACTTACCCTTCCGACATCCGTAAATTAAAGATTTCCGATTTACCACGTTTATGTAGTGAATTGCGGGATTTCATTATTACGGAAACAGCTGAAAATCCGGGTCATCTCGGGGCAAGTTTGGGTACTATTGAACTTACGGTAGCGATCCATTACGTTTTTAATACACCGGAAGACAGGTTGGTATGGGATGTGGGGCATCAGGCTTATTGCCACAAGATTATCACAGGAAGAAAGGACGTTTTTAATACCAATAGGAAATACAAAGGAATCAGCGGATTTCCGCGAAAAAACGAGAGCGAATTCGATGCTTTCGGTACCGGACACTCTTCCACGTCCATTTCCGCCATATTGGGTATGGCCGCAGCGGCTTATATGGAAGGCAATATTCACCGGAACCATATTGCCGTGATAGGCGACGGCGCCATTGGCGGAGGTATGGCTTTCGAAGCGATGAACCAGGCCGGTGCTACAAATGCCAATATGCTCATTATTCTGAACGATAATAAAATCGCGATCGACCAAAACGTAGGAGCCATGAGCAAACATTTGCTTACCATAACGGCATCCCCGTCTTATAACCGGTTTAAAAATAAACTGTGGAATTTTTTTACGTCCAATACGCAACAGGCGAATTGGTTTACGAGATTCCTGAGCAGTACGGGGAATGTCATCAAAGGATTTTTCCTGCATGGCAGCAATCTCTTTCAAAGTATGGGTTTCCGTTATTTCGGACCTGCCAACGGTCATGACGTGATTTACCTGGTGAAAGTTCTTACGGCTTTAAAGGATATTTCCGGCCCAAAATTATTGCACATTATTACGGTGAAGGGAAAAGGCCTTGAATTGGCTGAGAAAAATCAAATAACTTATCATGCGCCCGGTAAATTCAATCCTGATACCGGAGAGATCATCGAAACCTCAAAACCGGGAGAACCGCCCAAATATCAAACCGTATTCGGGGAAACCATTCTGGAACTTGCCAAACAGGATCCTAAAGTCGTTGGTATCACTCCGGCCATGGCGACCGGATGCTCTCTTAATATTATGAAAGCCGTATTCCCGAAAAGGGTATTTGACGTGGGCATAGCCGAACAACACGCCGTTACTTTTTCGGCCGGACTGGCATCGGAGGGCTATATTCCTTTTTGTAATATCTATTCTTCTTTCCTGCAACGGGGTTACGACCAGATTATACACGACGTGGCATTGCAACGGCTGCCTGTGATTTTTTGTATAGACAGAGGAGGATTAGTCGGCGAAGACGGCGCGACTCACCATGGGCAATTTGATCTGGCCTTTCTGCGGTCCGTACCGCACATGATTATCGCATCGCCCCTGAATGAAGTTGAATTAAGGAATCTGTTATATACCGCCTATCTTAACCGCAAAGATCCCTTCGCAATCCGTTATCCCCGGGGGAAAGGGACCACCAATGACTGGAAAAAACCATTGCAAAAACTTGAAATCGGAAAAGGCGAGATGATCTCGGATGGGGAAAAAATGGTAGTTATTTCATTAGGACCTTTGGGAAATCATGTGATACAAGCCATTGACAATTTATCACAGGAAAACATCAAACCCGCCCATATCAACCTTCGTTTCCTTAAGCCCCTCGATGAAGATTTGTTACACCAACTGGCAAAACAATATCCGGTTTGGACTTCGGTGGAAGACGGGACGGAAATCGGGGGACTATATTCGGCTTTGAGTGAGTTCCTAGAAAAGAACGGTTATCCGGTGCAATTACATCATATCGCGGTCCCCGATCAGTTTATCGAACACGGCGATCTTCCCAGTCTTTATAAAGAAGTAGGATTTGATGTGGAATCTATGACATCTAAATTCAGAACATGGTATCCCGGCTAATTTTCCGGTAATAAAGGAAATTCTCCCAGACTTTTATAGACCGGTCCCCTTTTCATCAGCCGGGACTGGAAAAGAGTGAGCGTATGTATCCGTAATTTCTGTGAAAAATGGGGCTGGCTTTGCTCTATATATTCCCAAAAGCGTTGCTTATTATCAATCGCTTTGATCCTTCCTAAAGTAATATGCGGTACAAAATTACCATAAGGCGGCTCAAAACCTAGAGGTTCTATCTTTTCTTCCAGTTTTTCAAATAATTGTTTGAATAATTCAAAATCTTTAAATCCAAGCCATACGGATAATGGCGCATAATGGCTGCCGAAAACACCCATTTTATTGATATCCAAAATAAAAGAAGTCATCTCTCCTGTTACTTCTTTAAGGGCTTTATTAAGGCCTGATAATTGAGGAGTGGAAGTAGGGCCAAGAAAACGAAGAGTTAAATGGATATTCTCCGGTTCAACCCAGACAATTTTATCATTACGGCAGGCATATTTTAAATTGGTGATCAGCTCTTTAAAATCATGGCCGAACTCTACTTTCGTAGCAACAAATAATCTTCTCATTCTTCAATAATTTGGTGGGTAATTTATATGAACGCCTACTTAATTAAAATCTCATCGATAAATATATAAGCCTCCCCACCAGCCCCAAGATGCCATTCCGGCAACTTACCGAAATTCTTTGCCGTAATTTTAACGAAACGGGCTTTAGCTGGTCTGGTGATCATAAAATCATCAATCATCTCAGTATAATCGTCAACAGGATGCGGATTAATGAAAGTTCCATAGTGTTTATAGTGTTCGTTATCTTCAGAAACCTCAAAAGTGACCGAAGTCGGGAACCATATCCAGGAACGGATATTCTGTAAGAATCCCGCGCCCAACTGTTGAATACTTTTAACAGCACCTAAATCTACAACCGCCTGAAAATCCTGGCCCTGATAACCCTGCCATCCTCCTAAACTAAAATTCTTCTTCCCTCTCACATTATCAATAAGTCCTTCATCCC
>CALECM010000083.1 GCA_937949745.1 uncultured Bacteroidales bacterium
AATGTATTGAAAAAGAAAGTTGAAGAATGGTTGAAAACAGAAATAAAATAGTGAATTGGTCATGAAGGAAAAAGAGATCGGAGAATTTTTCCGGGAAAATTTTGCAGGTTATGAACCCGTGCCTTCTGACAATATGTGGGAAAATATTCAGCATGCCCCGGAAATAAAGCGGTACAACAAAACGGCTTCCCTTAAGAGGATATTAGGTTACAGCGCCATTACCCTGGCGGTGGCCACCGCTGTTGTCGTGGGTTATCTGTTATTACGTCCGTCGGATCAACCGGTAATATCACCGGATGTTGTATTTACGGATACGTTAGCTTATGATCAAAATATCCGTCCGTCGGAAACAGGGAAAGTGGAAATGGAAGTGATTGCGGAGAAGTCTGAAATTACAGCTAAAGAAGTAATAAAACCACTACAATCCCGTGAACCTGCCTCTCCGGTTCGAAACGCGAATACTGCGTCATCACCCGTTACAACCTCACCGGGACAGGATTTCAGGAGTCAGGATACGAAAGTCGATATTATTTCAGAACCCTTACCGGAAATGCCGGAGATTGAGCTTCCGTATGTAGCCATTGAAAATGCCATACCGCCGGTTCCTTCGGAGATCATTAATCCGGAAGAGATCATCGATAACACCCCCTCATTGCCGGAACAGGAAACCCGGTTGGAAAGTCTTTTATTGATTCCGAAAGCTTTTACGCCCAACAGCGACGGACTGAACGATGTTTTCCTGGTTTTTGCTTCTTCCCGGATCACGGACTATGAAATGCATATCTATGACCGTACCGGTAAATTAATATTTAAATCCACTAATATTGACTCGGGATGGGATGGCAATGTCAGCGGTCAAATTGCCCCGGAAGGAGTGTATATATACCTTATCAATTACAAAGATTACGACGGAGTGAAACGCCAGGAAAAAGGCTCTTTAATCCTCATTAAATAATTACTTATTTTTGTCGACTGTTATAATTTGCTAACTTTATCCGTTTATATCTGTTTCATTATTCCTGATGAAATATAAGGATACAATGAATGACCTTTATGAATATTACTGATAGAAAAATATCGCCACCTGTCCGTCCGTTCCTTCCCTTTGAACTGGAGAAACCTTCTGTCGATTACCTAAGCAATGGTTTGCCTGTTTATTTTTTTGCCAACGACCACCTAGATCTTATTCATTTTGCTTTAAGGGTAAGAGCGGGATCTTTTTTTGAAAAGCAAAAATTCACGGCTAATTGCGCCTATAATTTATTGATGGAAAGTGCGAAGGGTTGTTCTTCGTGTGATGTGGAAGATTTTCTGGATTATTACGGTTCTAATTTTAATGTGGGTGTAAGCCTGGAATATATAACGATTAATTTTATTATCCCTAAAGCCAACTGTGGCAAAGTTATTCCTTTTATTTATGATTTTCTTACGCATCCGGAATATAAAGAAGAAAACCTTTCCTACTATAAACAAAGAAGAATAAAGGATCTGGAATATAATATGTTGAAGGTTGGATATCGTTCCCAGCAATGGATGAATCACCTCTTGATTAATCCGGATATTCCGGCCGGGAAGATGTTGACCAGAGAGGATATTGAAAATGTAAATATCGGACAAATAACGGCTTATCACCATGATACTTTTTGTGCGGAGAACCTTTCTTTATATATAGCGGGCAATTTGGGACAGGAAGAATTAAGTCAAATAAGAGATGTTTTCAGCCGGATTCCGGGGAAAAGATCATCCGTACTTCCGGATCTCATCCCGTCAAACAATACCAAAGGCGAACTTGTTTTGGAAAAGTGGCCCGACAGTGTGCAGTCGTCTTTGGTTATCGCAAGAAGATTATTCGGCTACCGCCATCAGGATAGAAGGGATTTTAACGTTTTGTCGACCATACTGGGAGGGTATTTCGGTTCAAGGTTAATGCAAAACCTGAGGGAAAAAAACGGGTATACTTACGGCGTTTATAATTACTTCAACTATTTTGCCGACGAGTCGATCTTTTATATTGAAACGGATGTGAATGTGGAACGTACCGGAGATGCCTTAAGCGCCTGTAAAGAAGAAATGATAAAACTGATGGAAAATGCCGTAGGTGATGAAGAATTACATAACGTTAAAAATTATATGACAGGTTCTTTATTACGCAGACTCGACGGTTCCGTGGATTATATGAAAACCTATATGTTGTGGAATGCTTCCGGCATCGATGAAAAAGAACTGGCCGCCATGATGGATACGATCCGGCGCATTACCCCGGAAAGAATACGGGAGCTGGCGGTAGGCTATCTTAATCCTGATGATTTTGTGACGATAGTAGTCGGGGATATTCCAGGTCGGGATACTAAGGATTAAGAAATAGTCGTTATGAAATTAATTTTGAATGAGAAAAAAACTATATATATTATTCTTTTTTGTAAATTTTTTTTCAAGTCGGGTTTTCGCTTTGAATGAACCCGAATTGCGGTGCCTCCAGGTGGAGAATAATGGAAGCGTAAAGTTAACATGGGTACATCCCACCGACATTCATAATCTGCATCATTATGAGATATTCCGTACAGATGACGGTACGACTTTTACCCGTATCCATACGATTACTTTAAGTAATCCGGCCAGTCCGGATGTAAACAGCTGGATAGATGCAGGTGCCAATGCCAATACGAATCTGGATGTTTGCTATTATGTTGCATCGGTATCCCAATCCGGCACGGCATTCGAGTCTAACCGTTTGTGTGTCATGGGATTGGAAATCAACAATAATCAATACCAGGGTATAGCAGAACTTAGATGGACTCCTCCCATTAGTCCCGCTCTATCAACTTATGATCCTTATTATCAGATATACAGCAAAGGACCGTATGATCCGGACTTTGTATGGATAGGAAATGCAACCAATCTTAATTTCCTGGATACGATAGATATTTGCCAGGGATGGATTGACTATAAGATAATTCTGGCTGATAATTCTGCGAATTGCAGCAATGTTTCCCGTATTTACGGCGATAATTTTGCGGATAAAATGGGACCGGAAGTTCCGCTTTTCGACAGCGTTTCCGTCGATTTTAATACCGGCCTGACCCATCTCGGATGGCAACCTTCGTCCTCGTCCGATGCGTATGCTTATATTATTTATTATATGAGTGTTACAGACGGATGGATTCCCGTGGATACGGTTTACGGAAGGGAAACCACAAGCTGGACCGATCATGACAGGATCGCTTCTTCCACCATATACCAGTACCGTATTGCGGCTCTGGACAGTTGTCTGAATTCCTCGGTGATCAGCCGGGATCCGTTGCGCACCATGAGTCTCACCTGCCAGGTCGACGACTGCGCACAAAAAATTTCCGTGAACTGGACTCCTTACGAGAATATGCGGGGAGGTCAGGAAGGATATGCTGTTTATTATTCTTTAAACGGAGGAACCCCGCAACTGGCGGGAGAAGTAGATGTGAATACCCGTAATTATACCTTAAATGATATTGCGGATAACAGCCATTATAAGTTTGTGGTGAAAGCTTTCGGGAATAACGGGGAGATTTACGCGAGTTCTGTTACCGGCGAAGTAAATACTGCAGAAGTCACTTACCATCATTTTGCTTATATACGATATGCTTCGGTGGCGGAAAATAAAAATATTGAGTTGGCAATTTATACCAGTGGGGATACGCTCCCGTTTACCAATATGAAAATATACCGGAGCCAGGATAATACGTCCAATTTCAGCCTGGTTGTGACTTTACCGTACAATGGTAACGCGAATTATACCTATACCGATGAAAATCTAAACGTGGAACGAAAATATTATTATTACAAGGCAGTATTGATCAACGAATGTGACCGTGAAGTGGCCAATTCTAATGTGGTGCACAATATAGTTTTGTCCGGTGAGACCAACGATGCTCATTTAAATACGTTACGGTGGAGAGATTTCGGAGATTGGCAAATCGGCGTGGATGATTATACGATCCACCGTAAAATGGAAAGTGATTTTAATTTTGTGGAGATTGACAGGATCCCTTCCAACGTATCCAATAGTTTTTACGATGATGTATCGGATCTTTTCGGTTACGGTTCGGATTTTCTTTATTATGTGGTAGCGGAAGAGATAGCCAACAGTTATGGTTTTCAGGATAAGAGCGCTTCCAACTACGTTACATTACGTCAATTACCTACTACCTATATACCGAATGCCTTTAATCCTTCCGGGCAACATAATCCTGTTTTCATGCCGGTCAATTCTTTCGTATCAATGGAAAATTACCATTTTTCCGTTTATTCACGGACGGGGCAGTTGATTTTTACGACCAATGACCCTTATAAAGGTTGGGACGGGACAATGGATGGAAGGCCTGCACAAATGGATGTATATATTTATCAGGTATATTATACCTATCCGGACGGCACGCCTTATGAAAGAAGCGGAAGCCTGACGCTTATCAGGTGATTTCTAAATTAATGATCATGAAATTTTTCAACTTCGTATCCACGGTCCTCCATCCTCTTGTAATGCCGTTTTATTTCTTTCTGCTCTTCTTCTTTTCAGCCGGCATTATGCGCTTCCCTTTTTCTTCTGTTTTCAATTTGTTATTGTTCGTGGTTTTTACCCTGATCGTACTTCCCGGACTCAGTATTTTTTTCAGCCGGAAATTGTTGGTAATAGGAAATGGAAATTACAGTTCAAAACGTGACCGCACCATCGTTTTGGCTATCATGACCTTTTTCTATTTTTTTAATTTTAAAATATGGCATGACAAGGCCGGGGATGTTTTTTATGATTACATATTCGGCAACTTTGCTTTGATTGCCGGATTGTTGTTGATTTTTAATTTCTTTTACGCATTGGATTGGTATACGATAGCCTGGGGAAGTTTGTTGGGTTTTTATCTGGTACTGGTCAATACCGGATATGGCTTCCAGTTAGGTATTTTATCCGCCATTATCTTGTTAGCCGGACTTTTAGGTGTTGCCCGTATCAATCAGGAATCAGTTCCCGGGAAATCTGGAAATATCTACCTCAGTTTTTTTATGGGATTCGCAGCCACTTTTATACTGGGGGCCGGTTTGATCTTCTTTTAGAACAAATTCCATGTAAAGCCTAAAGACATAGGCATGATACGCGGTCCTTTATCCCGCTCGAAAAGGGGAGTGAGCTGGTAACAATAGTAAAGACTTACATATTTCCATCCGATACGGAGATAAGCATCAAAATTAAATTTTTGCTTATTGTATATTTCAAAACTTTTCCGGTTCAGGTAATTGATAGAACCGTCCGGATTATTGCCCCTGTATAAATGTGAAATTTCCGCTACAATACCGACGCGCACGCCTACCGTCACTTTAAAACCGTTGGAATGCCTGTACCGGAATTCAAGCGGGATGTTACAGTTGATATAGGTAACCCGGTTGCGCTTGAACATAGTGTCGTTAGGCAATACATAATATTTCATAAGATCGTTTTTCCGGTCATATTGCAACATGGCATCGGAGAATTGGCTGTAATAGGTAACTCCCAGACCTAAACCGAATGAAAACGGACTTTTGGATTTGGATTTAAAATCCCACATCGCGGAAATGTTAAATCCGGGATTCAGTTTATTGGAGTTTACTTCACCCGGCATGCCCATCCAAAAAGAATGGAAAACGTCGATAAGTAAGCGGTCGCGGATAATTTCCGGTTTATCATCCGGTCGTTTTCCTTCTGTAGGCTGTGCCGTAAGTGTATAGCCGAAAAATGAAAGGCCGAGAATAATGACTAAAACGATTTTTTTCATTCAAAAATTGATTTTGGTGGCAAAGATACAAAAATTATACTCGTTCAGGGGAGGAGAAGCCATCTAAAAGTCGAGAAGAAATGCTTTCTGGCATGATGAGTGAAACGAAGACTCCTTCCAGATCCTTGACTATGTTCAGGATGGCAATAGCTACGGTTTTGCATATTTTCATGATGACCTTAAATAGGAAGAAGAAAAACAAAAAGGTAGCAATTTCGCAACATTGGAAAAGATATAGATCTGCTCTTCCGGTGAAGCCAGGATCACTTCAATGTCCTGGTTAAACTTATTCTCGTATTCCAGCAATACCTGCCTGCAGGCTCCGCATGGAGTAACAGGCTGCCCGTTAAAAGATTCGAGTGAAGCGACAGCTATTTTACTAAAAGGAACTTCCGGATACTGTGAGGAAGCGTAATAGGCCGCATTCCGTTCGGCGCACAATCCTGACGGAAAAGCTGCATTTTCCTGATTATTGGCGGTGACAACAGCGCCATTATTAAGCAGAATGGCTGCACCGACATGGAATCCGGAATATGGAGCATAGGCTTTTTGAGCACTCTCCCGGGCTAATTCAATAAGATGATTGACCTCATTCGTTAACTCGGATTTACCGGAATAAATAGAGACTTCAGTGACAAAATTCAAGGTTTTCATAGGTTTATTTTTTTTGGTGAAAAAAAGTTTTTTCATCCGTGATCATGGACTTGTTAAAAATAAAGAGGAAAAATGAGTTGAAAAAAGTGTAAAGGTTAATCCCTACCTGTGTTTCAAGCGTATCTTCCGTGAAAAGAGATATGAAAATAATAAGGAAAAAAAGAATGTAAAGTAAAGAGTGGGTTTTTGAGGAAACTAAAAAGGGATAAACCAGTGTGAAAATAAAGTAGAGTAGGAGGAATATACCTCCAATTAACCAGTATGTTAAAAACTGATTGTGGCTTCCCATTCCTTTTTTATAAACAAGAGACGAATTTTGGGCGGTAAGTTGTTCGTCCAGAGCTGATTTTTGATCCCCGATTCCTACACCGAACCAGCAATTGGATTTAATAATATTAAAACTTGCTTTCCATAATTCAACCCGCTGGAAAAGGGAGGAATAATCGGATTTATTATACCTTTGGTAAAGTGAAATACTAAAAAAGATAGGATATATTGCCCGCTTAATACCGAATCCTTTGGTGTAGTTTACATTGGCAATTCCCTGTTCAATATAGCTTATATCTTTATTTGTCAAGGCTTTAACTCCGTCCAGGTCTTTTCGGAGTCCTTTGGAATTCAGGTAGCGTACCAGCGTTTTTTCCAGGTAATCATCATAAGGCATGCTGCTCCTTGTGCACCATCCTTCCCTTAATTCAATTTGTGAAATATACGTGTCGATGGGGAATCCGTTTTCCACAATGGATCCGGGATCATGATAATAAGGATTTCCGCTTTTTGTTTCCTGATCCAACGTGGCGATTTTTTTTGGATCAACATGATAATAATCATAAATCGTCCAGGCCATGTATCCGGAAAATGCTAAAATGAAAATGGATATTCCGGTAATGATCCATTTACGGTATGGGAGATTTTTGATTTTAAATATGAAGTAGAAAAATAAGAAACACAATAAACAAAACAGGATAAATATCCCGGTTAGCGTTTGGGCTATGAACAAATATATTACGAACCAAATAGCCAAAATAGAATATATAATTCTCAGTGATTTAGAGTATACTTTGATTCGAAGGGCAATAAATACCGACAGGCATATGGCCAAAAGAATACAAAGACTGAATCTTATGTGAGAGGTAAAAAGTGATATTTCTCTGATATCTAATATTTTATGTGTACATAGATAAATGATCGAGGCTATAGTGGCTACAAGCGTGCTGATAATAAATCCGTTCAGGATGAGGCGTTGTTCTTTGCCGTTTAGCGGACGTGAAGAAACAATGATTCCCGGTACATATAAAAAAGGTAATTTGCTAGCCAAATTTTCTATACCCGCATGCCAGTTATCGGTATTGAAAAGGGTGAGGGCACAGATAAAGAAAAAAGCGCTTAGGACGATAAATAATTTATTACTTTTCAAGCGGTTCCATTTTTCCCTCCAGTTCCACTCAGCAGCCCAGTTAAGTGCCAGCAGCAAACCTCCCATGCTCATCATAAAATTGGATACGGGGATAGCACATGCCAGAATGAGCAGGCAGCCGATATAAATGATATGGTGAATATCTTGCCGCTTCAAATGATGCTATTTTTTTCCGGATAGAATTGATTTGTACGCTGAGGAGTTGCGTAATATTTTCTTAGCCTCTCTCACATCCGGATCCGATTCCAGCGAATTCATGATCCGGCCTTTTTGATAATAATACCGCACAGCAATTTCGCTTGCCAGAAAATTAGATATTTCGTATCTGAATTTATTAATATCATTAGCTTTATCAAGTTCTATCTTTTTTGCCATCTCATTATAAGTGTTTTCGATAGCACTAAAGTGTTTTTCTTCGATAGCGGTCTTTTTCAATTCCTGCAATATAATCTCTGAATCCGTCTGATAATCATACTCCTTCCCCTGGAGGTAATCTTTAAATTCCTGGTATAGGTTTTGGTCTACCGTAAATTTATCCGCAGGCGGAATCGTAGGATGGGTAGCCTTATACAGATTGGCAAAATCAAAAATATGATTATTGAGCACCAGTGAGATCAGGATATTACTCGGCATGGAATCAGGGGTTACGATATCGGGTTCTATTCCGCCTTTGTCATAAACGATCCTGCCGTTTTTTGTTTTATAAGGTGTAGCAAGCGAATCCGGTATATCGGGTGCGGGAGTCAGGGAATCCTTTACGAAATAATCAATATTCTGCACACATCTTCCACTGGGAATATAGTACTTGGATACCGTGATCTTAAGGGAACTGTTGTAACTTAACGGCACTATATTCTGGACAAGGCCTTTTCCGAAGGTTTTTTTACCGATGATCACTCCCCGGTCCAGATCCTGGAAAGCGCCGGCTACAATTTCCGAGGAAGAGGCGCTGTTGCCGTTTACCAGAACTGCTACAGGTATGTTTTTATCTACCACGGGATTCCGGGTACGGTAAACATTGGATTGCTCATTGATTTTCCCTTTGGTCTGGGTGATCAATGTGTTCTGATCCACGAAAATATTCATAATGTTGATGGCTTCGATCAGTAGTCCTCCTCCGTTATTCCGTAAGTCCAGGATCAGTGAATTCATACCTTGTCCCTTCAGTTTCATAAAAGCGTCTTTTACTTCATTCCCGGCATTTTCGGTGAACTGGTCCAGTTTAATATAGCCGATATTATGGTCCAGCATTCCGAAATAAGGGATATTAGGCAGTTTGATCTCTTTACGGGTCACGGTAAAATTCTGTTTTTTACCGGTCGCCGGCCTTTCGATTTCGATATTGAGATGGGTGCCGGGTTCACCTTTCAAAATGGTACTTACATCATTGGATGATTTTCCAACGGTCGACTGATTGTTGATCTTCAGTATACGGTCTCCGGCCAATAATCCCGCTTCAGCGGCGGGAGAGCCTTCGTATGGTTCCGAAATTACAATATGGTCACCCTGTTTCTGGATCAAGGCGCCTATACCTCCGTATTGTCCGGTGGTCATTAACCTGAAATCTTCAATCTGTGATTCAGGGTAATATTGTGTATAGGGATCAAGGCTGCCCAGCATCGCGTCAATAGCTGTTTTGGTAAGATCTCCGGGAGATATTTCATCCGCGTATTTACCGTTCAGTTCTTTTAGAATGGAAATGAAGATGTCTACATTTTTGGCAATCTCGAAATCATTTTGGCTTTTCAATGGCACCAGAACGGAAAGACATAGCAGAATACCTAATAATCTGAAGGTTATGGATTTTTTCATGCGTAAAATATTGAATTTAAAAGCGTCGGCAAAAGTACGAAATAAAATATAAAAAAATGTGAAAATGCGAAAAGATCGGTTAACCTGTTTTTCACATTTTCACATTCACATTTTTTAGTTTACACCAAAAAACGTGCTGGCTGAAAAATTATTGTACTATCAGCTTCTTTGTATATAGTCCTTTATCGGTTTGAATTCTTACGAAATAAACGCCCGGCATAAAATCGCGGATACTATATCTGAATTCCGGCATGCCTATATTGGTTATGGTCCTGACCACTTTTCCGTTGATAGTCACAAATTCAATCCTGTTGATCACTGAAGGGCTCGCGATCGTGATCATATCTTCTGCCGGGTTAGGATACAATGAGATAGAATGATCCGCATCTATTTCTTTTATACCTATGGGTGACTGTGCAATCAAAAGTAATATGCAGGTACTGTCACAACCTTCGATAGTAGTAAGGTATAAAGTATCACGGTAGAAATCAGGTGTTGTGGTCACGATATGGAAACCATTTTTGTTATAGGTTTCTCCGGCCCTTACCGTATCATTCAAGCGGATGGTATACGTAGGATGAACTGTAAGTTTCAGGTTAACGATACTGTCGCACCTTACGCTGTTAACGAGTGTTTTACTACGTTCCAGCAATCCGGGAGTTCCGGTTTCCGCAGCCGGTATATCGAATCCGTAACCGGAATAGCTTCCTCCCGCACAGATTGTGTCATAAACCGTAGTTTCGGGAGAAGGTTGGTTAATGGTCAATACGAGGGTGACAATACTGTCGCATCCTAAAGATGAGTCGAATGTTACACGGTGTCTTGTAGATTCCGTATAAGTTGAGTCATTCCAGGTGAAAGATCCGCAGGCTACCTGTGGGATTTCCTGATTGTATCTGCGATTAACCGTCAGGTGAAGAATAACCGTGCTGTCGCAACCCACTGCATTTTCCAGAGTCCTGGTATGCGTGGTCGTTCCTATGGTAGTTTGTACGGGAAGTTCAAATTCATATTCGCTGTAGCTGTTACCCTGGCATACGGAATCGTAAATCACATATGAGGATCCGTTCCGGAGAACCAAAGTTAAGGTCACGATACTGTCGCATCCGGAAGCGCTTTGCAGCGTTTGGATATACTCACCGGAAGAAGTATAGGTACTGTCGTTCCACTGATAAATGTCGCAGGTATCAACAGAGAAAGACGAAGTTACCGTCGGATTTACCGTTAAGGTCAATAATGTAATGCTGTCACAATTCACGGTATTAAGGGTGGTATCCCTGAAATGGTAAATTCCGGGGATTTCCTGTACGGGTATTTCGAAACCGTTCTCCATATAATTTTCTCCCTGGCAAATTGCATCATAGATGGTGTCGCGGGAGATCTGGTTGATGGTAAGGTGGAGACTAACGACGCTATCGCATCCGTTCACTGACGGGAATGTTTTGATATAAGTATCGGATATGTGGTAAATATCGTCCCCCCATTGGAATGAAGTACAGGCCGTTTCATAAATATCACTCGTAACCGAATTATTGATGGTCAGGTGCATTGTAACCACACTATCGCATCCGTTAGCTGCCGGGAAAGTATTTTCGTAATCGCCGCTAAGTGTATAGGTATTGCCGGCCCATTTAAATGAATCGCATGCAACATGTGTAAATTCAGATGCTTTACTTTCGATCCTGTTCAAGGTAAGTGTGATAATACTGTCACATCCGTTTTCCCTGATGAAATGAATATCATGGATCCCGGGATTTTCAAGGATCGTATCTCCGTAGATATAAGGAAATTCACTTGAGCATGCAGTACGCAAGTCAGTTCCCGAATAAGTCTCATTTACGATCAGGTTCAGGTGGATAATACTATCGCAACCTGATACGGAAGTAAACGGGATGTCCACCAACTGGCTGTTCCATCTCTGCACTCCGTCGCCATGGTCATAAGGCAATTCGTTATCGCATATATTAACCGTTACATCTCTATCGTAAGTTTGGTTTACCGTAAAGAAAAGAACGATGGTGCTATCGCAACCGTTAGCCCTGGTGTAAACGATTTCATCGATACCGGTTTCCATATAGCTATGGTTTTCGTCAAAAATATACGGAAGGTCGTTGTCACATCTTTCCATGTATAATGTATCCCTGAAAACAGGTTTTGTTTGGATTGTAAGTATAACGATGCTGTCGCAACGGCCTCCTACAGGATAGGCGATCTCATGGATGCCGGCTTCGTTGAAAGCATATTCTCCGTATTGAAATGGGAACTGATTGTCGCAAATGGTGGTATCTACTGTATGACGGTAAGCCGGAGCTACGTTTAAAGCCAGTTTAATAGTGTCATAACAACCGTTTGCATTTTCTTCCCAACGCGTAAAGTTAAAATCACCGGCAATATTTTGTACGGGAATGTCAAATCCGTATTGATGGTAATCTTCCCATTGGCAGATCGTATCTTCGTAGGTAGTCGTGAGAATAGGTTTAACAGTAAGTCGTAGAGTTACAATGCTGTCACACCCGTGAATAGTTTGCAAATTTACGGTGGTATCCAAACTTTCGGTTAAGCCGGGCAGTATAAAACCGTGATTATTATAGGGCTCGTTCATACAGATCTCGTCTTCTATAATTTGGTCTTCCGCACGGTAGTTTACCGTGAAATTATATACGATGATGCTGTCGCAGTCAGTAGCCCTTTTTAAAGTATCCATATATTGTCCGCTCTCGGTAATGACTTCTCCTTTCCATGTAAAGTTATCACAAACAATCATCTCAATAGGAGCGGATACGTATTTCTCATGAATCGTTAATGGTAGGGTTACGATACTGTCACAACCGTTTTCAGTTTCAAATATCTGGATTTTATCTCCTGAAGTAGTATATACACTATCATTCCATTGATAAAAGTCGCAAGCTTCCATAGGTTCCAGGGTATTTCTTGTCAACGGATTTACAACCAGGTTCAGCCGTACTGCGCTATCGCAATCATGAATGGTTTTG
>CALECM010000084.1 GCA_937949745.1 uncultured Bacteroidales bacterium
TGTAAACATTGGCGGTCCATTTGGCATAAACCGTAGTATCACCGCTATCCGTAGCACTGATTTCAGTGATCTCGGTCTGGAAATCCGCTTCTACGAACCATCCCTCGAAAGTGTGTCCCTCTTTAGTAGGATCATTGAATACCACTCCTTCTCCGAAGGTGTATTGCTCCGGGTTTTCCGGATGGTTTACTCCTCCGTTGAGTTCATAAGTGATGGTATAAACCGGTAGTGTGGTCCACTTCGCATGTACTGTAATATCTCCCATGTCAGTAGCTGAAATCTCGGTAATCTGATTCAGGAACTCTTGTTCGGTGTACCATCCGTCAAAAATGAAATCTTCTTTGGTCGGGTCTTGTAAAATTAACCCAATTCCATAGGTATAGGTTGCCGCGTTTTCCGGGTGATTTATTCCACCGTCCAGTTCATAGGTGATGGCATATACATTGGGCGTCCATTTGGCGTAAACCGTGGTATCCCCCAAGTCGGTAGTACTAATTTCATTGATTTGATTTTGAAAGTCTGCTTCAGCAAACCACCCTTCGAAAGTATGTCCTTCTTTGGATGGATTTTCCAAAGTCAGTCCTATACCATATGTATAGTTTTCAATATTTTCCGGATGATTAATTCCTCCGTTGAGTTCATAAGTAATGGTGTAAACATTGGCGGTCCATTTGGCATAAACCGTAGTATCACCGCTATCCGTAGCGCTGATTTCGGTAATTTCGGTCTGGAAGTCATTTTCAACGAACCACCCATCGAAAGTATGTCCTTCTTTGGTCGGCTCCTTCAATACCACTCCTTCTCCGAAAGTGTACTGATCCGGATTTTCCGGATTATTAATTCCTCCGTTTAATTCGTAAGTAATGGTGTAAGTTTCCTCTTCCGTATTCTCTTTTGAATCCGGAACGGAGGAATCGCTGTGGGTTACTCCTTCGTTCATAGTCACAAGAGTGACTCGGGCATCGCTCTTATCGAGCGCATTTTTCTCCATTTCAATGTCCAGGGCGACAACCCGGGATGAAAAGAAGATAGCGATTAACGCTAATAGTAATTTCATTTTCATGATAAACGATTTTAGTTAATAATTTAATACATAGTTCCTACTGGTTATAATTACTTTTACAATGATAATCATTTTTTTATTTATATTTCTTTTTTCTGTTTAATAAATAAAAATGAATATATCTTTCTGATAATAAATGAATTAAAAATACACATCCCTCTTTATTACATCACCATGTCCTACAGTTACGAGGGTGAAAAAAGGGAAAAAATCAATTTTTAGGAGGTAAAGCGGGAAAATTAATGAATGTATTATACAACTTAAAGAAAATCAATTGGATAAGATTAATGCCAATAATGCCATCCGACTCAATA
>CALECM010000085.1 GCA_937949745.1 uncultured Bacteroidales bacterium
CCTCCTAAACTAAAATTCTTCTTCCCTCTCACATTATCAATAAGTCCTTCATCCCCGCCAGCCGTATAAAGCGGACTGTAACGGGAAAAAATAGCAATATTCTTATCTTTTTCATATTTCAGGAACTCGGCTTCCACCACTTTACTGAATCCGGTTACCGGATTATAAGCAACCGCGTTGATCTTTGTATCGTCACGGATTACGAACGGTTTTTGGTATTGTAACGAATTCAGGTCAGGCCGGCTTCCGTCCAAAGTATAATAAATAGCATCAGTTTGTGCAGGATATTGCTTTTTCGGATCATCCTTCCGGTTAGGTTCATACAAAGATATTGCGATTTCCGTTTCCCCCTTAAATGTTTTATTGGAAAGATTCAATACGGGCACCTGGGTAATAGAATGCTCTACCTGGCTAAACGGAATATCGTCCGGCGACGAACCCCATTGCGTATTCGGATTTTTACCCATAACCAGTTCCAGGATACCACCATCCTTGATGTCATCATAAGTAATAAAAGATTTCGTATAGGGTTTTCCATTCAGTTTAGCCGACTGAATGTAGATGTTTTTATCTCCTTGTTTATCGCACCTGACTGTAAATTGCTTTCCGTTTTCAAGATTGATGGTAACCTTATCAAAAACAGGAGAGCCTATAATATACTGGTTATCTCCAGGACAAACCGGATAAAACCCCATGGCGCTGAAAACATACCATGCCGACATCTGGCCGCAATCCTCATTACCGCATAAACCGTCAGGTTCGGAAGTATACAATTCCGACATGATTTTGCGAACCATCTGTTGTGTATTCCAGGGTTTCCCGATGTAATTATACAAATAAGCGGCATGATGGCTGGGCTCGTTTCCATGGGCGTACTGTCCCACCAAACCCGTTACATCCACCTGATCCCGTCCTCCCATCATCGAAGAAGTATGGAAAAGCGAATCAAAATGGGCTTCCGCTACTGAAGGGCCTCCCAATAATGAAATGTAAGTGGCGATATCATGCGGTACATAAGTAGAATATTGCCATGAATTTCCCTCTGTAAAATGATTGTTGATTTCCGTGGGATCGAATGGCGTAATAAAAGATCCGTTTATTTTAGATCGCATAAACCCGTCCGGGTCTAAAATATTTTTATAATACTGGCATCTTTCGAAAAACTCTCCGGCTACTGTATCATTGCCTATTGCTTTGGCGAATTGGGCAATACACCAGTCGTCATAAGCGTATTCCAGTGTTTTGGAAACATCTTCATGTTCCATATCCGCGGGAATATAACCATAACGGGCAAATTCGGGACGTCCCAGCTTGTTGAGCCGGGCACTCGTCACCATAGCCTCGAGCATTTTCTCCGGTTCATAATTCACAATATTTTTCACATAAGCATCATAAATCACGGGGACAGAATGATAGCCTATCATGCACCAGGTCTCGAATGCCGATAATTCCCAAACCGTCAGCATACCGCCCTGTTCGTAGTGCTTCATGAATGTATATAAAAAATCACCGGTACGTTCCCTGTCTATTAAGGATAATAAAGGATGAAGAGCGCGATAAGTGTCCCATAATGAAAATACCGTATAAACATCATGGCCTTCCGCCAGATGGATTTTACCGTCCTGTCCCAAATAAGTCCCATCCACATCCGTGAACAGATAAGGCGCGGTAAACGCGTGGTATAATGCGGTATAGAAAACTTTCTTTTGTTCTGTATTTTTCCCTTCCGCTACTATTTTGCCTAATTCTTTATTCCAGGCCATATCCGCTTCTTCCCGTACACGGTCGAAATCGAAATCTCCAATCTCAACATGATTTTTAGCCGCGGCATTTTCCTCTTCGGTATTGGCCGAAATAGCTACCTTCAGAACCACATCTTTTGTTTCTTTCCCAAAATATATGACCGCTTTACAATTTTTACCGGAAATTTGAGAAGCGCCGGCAAGTAAAGTATCGTTTCTGAAATACTCAATTTTCTCAACAGGACGGGAAAAAACTATAGAATAGGATAATTTCTGGTCCTCGTTCCACGCCCTGGAATTTCGAATGCCGAAAATGGAATGTGTCGATGAATCATATTGAATACTACTAGATAAGACAATATCGCGGTGTTTGAGATCAAGAATCACTCCCTTTTTATTTTCGGATTCCGGAAAAGAATAACGATGAACCCCTATTCTTTTCGATGCGGTGAGTTCAACTTTTACCTCGTTTTTGTCCAATATAACCGAATAATAACCCGGAGATGCCGTTTCACTCTCATGGGAAAACCGGCTCGCATATTCGGTATTGATCACGGAAGACTGGTCTCCGGTAAAAGGCATTAAAAGCACATCACCGTAATCTGAGCAACCGGTTCCGCTTAAATGAGTATGACTGAATCCGTATACCACGCTATCCGAATAATGATAAGCTGAACAACCGTCCCATCCGTCCAGACGGGTATCCGGGCTCACCTGCACCATACCGAAAGGAACAAGGGCTCCGGGATAAGTGTGACCATGAAAATCAGTACCTACGAAAGGATTTACATATTGGGTAAAATTGGTTTCCGGTCCTTTTCCGGATTGACAGCAAATAAAAAGAAGAGATAAAAATAACAAAATGAAGTAATTCTTTTTCATTATCACAGATATAATTAGACGAATATGGAGAACAAAAATACGAAATTATATAAAGAAAATGACTTTGGGGTATTTTATTGTGAAAAATTATAATTTCAGAGCGATTATTACCCAAAACCTTTTTTTTATATTTTTGTCTATATATATCCATTTCATGAAAAGACTATCCTTCCCGTTCTTTTTTATCCTGATTATTGCCTCACTCGTCTCTTGTAACAGCAAGCATGAAAATAGCGATAAAATGATATTTCGTTATAATGAATCCAGCGGCATCCAATCACTGGATCCCGCTTATTCCTCGGGACAATCGACGATATGGCCCTGTAATCAACTTTATAACGGACTGGTAGACCTGGATGATTCTCTTCATATCGTTCCGGCCATTGCCGGACATTGGGATATTACAGACAACGGGACCCGTTATATATTTACGTTACGGGATGATGTATATTTCCACAGTGTAAGCTATTATCCTTTCGAGACTAAAAGAAAGGTAACCGCTTATGATTTTGTCTATAGTTTCAACCGCATAACGGATGGTGACGTAGCTTCACCCGGGGCGTGGATCTTTCAGAAAGTAGACCGTAATTCTTCCGGTGAGCCCCATTTTAAAGCGCTTAACGACTCCACATTGGAAATCAGGCTTACGGAACCCTTTCCTCCGTTTCTGGGAATACTGGCCATGAAATATTGCTCCGTCGTTCCCCGTGAGTGTGTAGAACATTATGGTAAAGAATTCCGTAAATATCCGGTAGGAACCGGTCCTTTTTATTTTCAACTCTGGGAGGAAGGTATCAAGCTTGTCCTGCGTAAGAATAAGGATTATTTCGAATTTGATGAGAACGGGAACCGGCTACCCTACCTTGATGCCGTGGCTATCTCTTTCATTATTGAAAAACAATCCGTATTCATGGAATTTATAAAGGGTTCCCTGGAATTTATGTCAGGAATTGAACCTGCATATAAAGACGCCTTACTCACGAAAAACGGGACACTTAATCCGGAGTATAAGGACGAGATAATACTACTTACCGGACCTTATCTGAATACCGAATATTTAGGATTCAACCTGAAAGACGATGCACCGGATAACCCGTTATTGAATAAGGAAGTGAGGCAGGCTATCAATTATGGTTTTGACCGGGAAAAGATGTTGCGGTATTTACGAAATAATATGGGATATGCGGGAACGAGCGGTTTCGTGCCGAAAGGAATGCTTTCCTTTGATCCCGAAAGAGTGAAAGGCTACGATTATAATCCGGAAAAGGCGTCCGAATTACTGGCTAAAGCCGGATATCCTAACGGGAAAGGATTACCTCCGATTCCTCTGGCGGTTTCCGCATCATACCTTGATCTTTGCCAATATATCCAGCACGAATTAAGCCTGATCGGAATTCCGATAGTTTTGGATGTACAACAGGCCGCCCAGCAAAGACAAATGATGCGCAATTACCAGTTGCCGTTTTTCCGTGGTTCATGGATAGCGGATTACCCCGATGCTGAAAATTATCTGTCCTTATTTTATTCCAAAAATTTACAACCTTACGGTTCAAATTATACCTATTACGTCAATAAAGAATACGATAAACTTTTCGAAACATCCCAAAAAACGGTAGATGAAAATTTAAGAAATCATTATTATACCCAATTAGATTCTTTACTGATGGAAGACGCGCCGGTTGTAATTCTCTATTATGATGAAGTGATCCGGTTCACCCGTTCCAATGTGAAGGATCTGGGGATTAATCCGACTAATATGTTGAATTTGAAAAGGGTGCGGATCGAATAACTGCTTTCACTTCTTTCACATCAGGTGAACATAATTTCCTTATTCCTGTTTCTTATTTAAGGAAAATTATTAAGTAAATAAACGGTGATAAAATGGAATCTATTCAGGAATATATCAATCATTTAGACGGTGATGCCAAAGCATGGATGTCGGAATTTGTAAATCATATGGAAACCAATTATCCGTTTCTGGAAGTAACCATGCTGGATAATATACCAACCTATATCTTTGACAATACTTTCATCGCTTTTGCAGCCAACGATCAACATTTTACCTTATATACACATGATTACTACAATGTTGACGAATTAAAAAGTGCCAATATTAAAGACCTTTTCGGAAAAGGTTGTATCCGTATAAATTACACGAATGCAGAATCAAAACCGATCTTATTTTATTTGATCCATAAAATCATCGGTGAGCGTATGGACATGAACCTCGCGTAAGCCTCGCATTAGTACAATAAAAAACCTTATCACCCTATGAAGAGCAACAAGGTATAAGTGAATATGGTCAATATCGGATGAGAGGTATCTGCATGGCAGACACCGGATTCCATCACTGTTTTGCCAACTCTATTTTATTTCTACATCAACGCCACTTGGTAATTCCAGTTTCATTAACGCGTCAATGGTTTTAGATGTAGTACCGTAAATATCCAGTAATCTTTTGTAAGTTGAAAGCTCAAATTGTTCCCTTGATTTTTTATTTACAAAAGTTGCACGGTTCACAGTAAAAATCTTTTTATGGGTCGGCAATGGAATAGGGCCTATTAAAACAACCTTATCATCCTTTACCGAATTTACTGCTTTCACAATCTTTTCCGCTGATTTGTCAACCAAAGTGTGGTCGAATGATTTCAATTTAATTCTAATTCTATGACTCACGTTTTATCTGTTTTAAGTGATTGTTTATCTTTTTATTATAATAAATATCTACCTGTATTCAATAAATATTCTTTGACTTCGTTAGGAACCACGGCATATTTTAAAAACTCCATACTATAGGTCGCTCTTCCGGATGTAATCGAACGCAGATGGGTGACATAACCAAACATTTCCGCTAAAGGTACCTTGGCTTTGATAACCTGGAATCCGATCCTGGCATCTATCTCGTCCAAAACCGCTCTTCTCCTGTTCAGGTCACCGGTAATATTTCCGATATATTCATCGGGAGTATTGATCTCCACTTTCATGATCGGCTCCAGAATGGCGGTATTCCCTTTCTTACATGCTTCCCTGAATCCTAATTTTGCGCATATTTCAAAGGACAATGCATCCGAATCGACATTATGGGTACTTCCGTCCAAAAGTGTAACCGAAAGGGATTCCATGGGAAATCCGTATTTCCCGTTGGACATGGCAATTTTAAAACCCTTTTCCACACCCGATATGTATTCTTTCGGCACCAGTCCTCCCTTAATCTTATTCTCCAGTTGTAATCCTTTTGCATCCAAAGGCAAAGGTGAAATTTCAAAAGTGATATCGGCAAATGAACCTTTGCCTCCTGTTTGTCTTTTGTAGACCTCTTTATGTGTGATCGGCTCTACGAAAGCTTCTTTATAGGCTACTCTGGGTTTACCGAAGTTGCAATCCACACTGAATTCGCGTTTTAAACGGTCTAATAATATATCCAGATGAAGTTCACCCATTCCGCTGATCACGGTCTGGTTGGATTCGCTATCCACTTTTACTACAAAAGTAGGATCTTCTTCCGCCAGTTTAGCCAGCGCAGACATCAGTTTTTCTTCATCATCCTTGGTCTTAGGCTCTACCGCGATAGTAATAACCGGTTCGGGGAATTCAATACTTTCCAGTATAATAGGATGTTTTTCATCCGCCAAGGTATCGCCGGTATGGATATCTTTCATGCCGACCAGTGCTCCGATATTGCCTGCGCTTATCTCAACAATTTGTTGTTGTTTATTAGAGTGCATTTGCAGTATCTTGGATACCCGCTCTTTTTTACCGGTAGTCATGTTAAAAACACTGTCACCCACTTTTAAAGTACCGGAATAAACCTTGATAAAGGTAAGCTTACCGACATAAGGATCTGTGGCGATTTTAAAAGCCAGGGCGGCAAAAGGTTCTTTTTCGTCTGTTCCCCGTACTTCTTCTTTTTCTGTTTTCGGATTATAACCTTTAACAGAAGGCACATCTAACGGTGAGGGTAAGTATAGGACGATCGCATCGATGAGACGTTGTACCCCTTTATTTTTAAATGATGCACCGCAAAGTACCGGATTTACCTGATTCGCTAATGTGGCTGTCCTGATAATGGAAATTAATTCTTCAACGGTAATAGATTCCGGATCTTCGAAATATTTTTCCATCAGGGACTCATCAAAATCCGCCAGGCTTTCAATCAATATCGTGCGGTATTTCTCCACTTCATCAATCATATCCTCCGGAACAGGAATTTCCCGGTATGTATTCCCACGGTCTTCTTCATCCCACTCATAGGCTTTATTTTCAACCAGGTCTACAATTCCCGTGAAACTTTCTTCGGCACCTATAGGCAATTGAAGAGCAATCGGATTTCCTTCGAGTTTCTCGCGGATCTCCTGGATAACAGCATAAAAATCAGCTCCGGTACGATCCATTTTATTAACAAAACAGATCCTGGGCAAATTATATTTATTCGCTTGTCTCCACACCGTTTCCGATTGTGGCTGAACACATCCTACAGCACAAAATAATGCTACGGCTCCATCCAATATTCTCAAAGAACGTTCAACTTCCACAGTAAAATCAACATGACCGGGTGTATCGATAATATTGATTTTATAATCCTGACCGTGATAATTCCATATTACGGTCGTAGCTGCGCTTGTGATGGTAATGCCACGCTCCTGTTCCTGTACCATCCAGTCCATGGTGGCAGTACCTTCATCCACCTCTCCTATCTTATAATTTTTTCCCGTATAATAAAGGATCCTCTCAGTTGTGGTGGTTTTCCCGGCATCAATGTGAGCCATGATACCGATATTCCTAACTTTCAGCAATTCTTCAGACATTGTAGATTCTTTCTCTTCGAGGGGGGACAGCTAAGCCGGCAGTTTAAAACCTGAAATGGGAGAATGCCTTGTTGGCTTCTGCCATTCTATGTGTATCTTCTTTACGTTTAAAAGCAGCGCCTTCTTCTTTATAAGCAGCCATAATTTCAGCAGCCAGTTTACTGGCCATTGTTTTCTCATGACGTTTACGGGAGAAAGAAATCAGATTCTTCATACCTACGGATTGTTTTCTTTCCGGACGTAATTCGGTAGGGATCTGGAAAGTAGCCCCTCCGATCCTTCTGCTCTTAACTTCCAGTGCGGGAGTTACATTAGCTAAAGCTTGTTTCCATACTTCGATAGGATCCTGATCGGCCATTTTTTCTTTGATAATATCCATACTATCATAGAAGATTTGGAAAGCAGTGGTTTTCTTTCCCTGAAGCATGATGTTGTTTACGAATTTCGTAACCATTACATCATTAAATTTCGGATCCGGAAGGATGATTCGTTTTTTTGGTTTTGATTTTCTCATAATATTGTAACTTCAATAATATTTATTTACTCTCGACACGCCCATTTTGGCGTTCGAGCTACATGCTGCCGTATAAAATTTAACTATTCTTCGTTAGCTTTTTTTCTTCGGACGTTTCGCTCCGTATTTGGAACGGGCCTGTAATCTGCCTTCAACACCCGCGGAATCCAAAGCTCCACGAACGATATGATAACGTACACCGGGAAGATCCTTTACACGACCGCCTCTTACCAGCACGATAGAGTGCTCCTGCAGGTTATGACCTTCACCCGGAATATAGGCATTTACCTCTTTCCCGTTAGTCATACGTACTCTCGCTACTTTACGCATAGCGGAATTAGGTTTTTTCGGAGTAGTGGTATACACTCTTAAACAAACTCCACGCCTCTGCGGGCAAGCATCCAAAGCTCTGGATTTACTTTGTGAGGTAATCTTTTTTCTTCCTTTTCTAACTAATTGTTGTATCGTCGGCATACTATAAAATAATTTAAACTTTTAATTTTCAATAAAAAAGTCCCGATTTTTTTGGGACTGCAAAAATACATTTTTTTTTAATTCCACAATAGTTTACCGGGTTTTTTTTAAGAAATTCTTTCTCCTTAGGCAGTCCCGGGGAACTAATAGAAAATAAATTACACTATTTTTCCTGATGATTTACCTTTTTTTCAGGTTTCATCAACCTGGATACCTCATTTTTAAAGTTTTTTTCAAGTTGATAATATTGTACGATAGCCTGAGGTCCAAGAACAATTTTTATACGGTCAAAAAATCTTTTTTCCGCTTCTGCCAGTGTTTGTTTAGTAGTAAGCCTATTTTCGTAATAAAAAACCACCTGTTCGCTACTCATTCCTTCAAAATTTATTTTCCCGTTTTCCCTTTTGATGGATTTGGATTCCTGGTTACTTTTGCATTGCTGATGGATCATCTTTTCTTCTTCCAGGTATTTATCGAAAAGAGGCCAGAACTGTGAGGCTTCCTCATTGGTCAGTTGAAGATTTTTCTTAAAATACTCTTTTTTCAGGGTAATAATAGCATCCGCTTTCTTCGGGTCGCTCTTTCCGTTATGATTAGTCTGGACCTGGTATTCTACTTTATCATGGTCTTGCCTTACTTCCATTCTGGCAGGCAGGGACGTAGCGTCTAACTTTGTGGTCTGGGCATTGACACCCAGAGTGAAGAACGCTAAAATAAATACATTTAATAAATTTAAGGTTGTTTTCATTTTGTTTACGGTTATTTTAATATAAGTCCATTAAACTTATATCTTCCTGGTAATATTCCAATATCTGGTAATCCAGATTATCAAGTTCTACATTTTCAATGACCTGGGCAAGAGTGGAAGTTTCTTTCGGCATAACGGAAGAAACCCTGTTGATCGCGATATCCCGGTTGGTGGTCCGGTTTTCCGTAACTTGAACTTCATCCGGCATCACCGATTCCGTAGATCCGGTATCTGTCAGCATTTCGGATAATGACTCGTGGGTACCTGTAAGGGCAAAATTACCCTGGTCAGGTTGCGGAATAAAATGTAATAAAGAAAAAACCAATAAAAAAGTAGCGGCAATCGAAGTGATGGCCACCAATACCCTATTATTCCTGGATTTGATTTTCTGATGACGGATTTTGGCCAATACCTGTTCCTGCATCTCCTCAAAATAATTTTCAGGAACCTGGAAAATTTCTTTTTTATCTATTTTATTAAGATCGATCATAACTATAATCTTTGCGGGCTCGAATCTTTACATTGACCTGTTTATTTTTGGGAAGTTTAATGTTTGGATAAATATTCCTCCACTTTCTTCACGGCAAAATGGTAGGATGCCTTCAGGGCACCCACGGAAGTATCCAGAACTTTGGACATTTCTTCATAAGGCATTTCGTCGTAATATCTTAAACTAAAAACGATCCTCTGCTTTTCCGGTAGTTGAAGAATGGCTTGTTGTAGTATTTTCTGGATATTATCAGCCGAGATATACCGCTCTTCTTCAACTGTTTTAAGCATGAAATCAGTATAATCCTGCTCATAAAGATTGAGCATTTTTTTCTTTTTCTCAATAAAAGTAAGGGATTCGTTAACAGAGATCCGGGTGATCCATGTCTTCAAACTGGATTCTCCCCTGAATTTATCCAGATGTCGCCATATTTTAACCAACACGTTTTGGGTTACGTCATCTGTGTCGTCATGTGAAAACACGATCCTCCGTACCGCATAATAAATATCCGTCTGGTATTTATCCATTAATAATTTGAATGCCTGCTCTTTGGTTTTCTCTTTGGAAAATAATGCTAAGATATACTCATCATCAACAGGCTGAGGCATAACAAAAGATAAGGTTTCGTATTATAATATGTGATCGGTTATAACGGGATTATAAGAAAATTATTTCCGGGATATAGCTTTAAGGGCGGAGTCGACTATATGTTCTTTATCCAGACCGTATTTCTTCATTAACTGTTCCGGTGTTCCGCTTTCCCCGAACCGGTCATCGACAGCCACCATTTCCACAGGCGCCGGTAATTCCCTTGACAGGAGCTGGCAAACGGAATCACCCAATCCGCCGTTTCTGAAATGCTCTTCGGCAGTAACCACGCAGCGGGTCTTCATAACGCTTTTCAATATGGCATCTTCATCCAAAGGTTTGATCGTATGAATATTGATCACCTCTGCCCGGACACCTTTCTGGTATAATATATAGGCGGCTTCCAGGGCCGGAAAAACCAAATGCCCCGTGGCGAATATGGAAACATCCGCTCCTTCCTGTAAAAGATTGGCTTTCCCTATTATAAAAGGTTCATTATCCGGAGTGAAATTGGGAACCACCGGTCTTCCGAAACGTAAATAAACCGGTCCTTCATATTCCGCCGCGGCAAGGGTAGCCATTTTAGTCTGGTTATAATCGCACGGATTTAACACCACCATATTCGGCAGCATTTTCATCAACCCGATATCTTCCATAATCTGGTGGGTAGCGCCATCTTCTCCCAAAGTGATCCCTGCGTGGGAAGCCGCGATCTTTACATTGAGATTGGAATAGGCGACGGATACCCTGATCTGGTCATAAACCCGCCCGGTTGCAAAAGCGGCGAAAGAACCAGCGAAAGGAATTTTACCGCTTAATGCCAAACCGGCTGAAATGCCGATCATATTGGCTTCAGCGATCCCTACTTCGATAAACCTTTCGGGAAAGGTACGGATAAAGTCTTCCATTTTCAAACTGCCGATCAGATCGGCACATAACGCGTATACGTTATCATGCTGCCGTCCTGCTTCCAGCAGGCCTGCGCCGAATCCAGAACGGGTATCTTTAAAATCTTTTGCTGTAACAGGTAACATGGCTGTGATTATTTTTTATTGTGTGGCAAAAATACAAAAAAGGTATGAATTCCTAACCGTTAAAACAGGATTCTTACCATGCCGGAAATATCCGGGTACAACATCAAAACAAAAATCAACGTTTATCAGATGTCGTTCCATCTTAATGATGAAACCGTTATTTTTGCATTTAATTATCGCTCAACCTAATATGTTGAAAATCAATTTTCCCCTCTGTCTTATCTTTTTCTTAAGTCTTCTGCCTTTGGTAAGTAAAGGACAGGAGCTTTCCAATATGAAGATTGGGAGTAAAATGATTGATACTACGGTAATAAAGTTAGATTCTTCTTCTATCATTCCCGAATCCTTTACTTTAAAGGGCTTAGAGAAGGATGATTATGATATTGATTTTATTACGGCGACCCTTTTTATAAAAAATAGTAATTCCATAGGGAAAGTAATCAGTTACAGGTACCGGATCTTTTCATTTGATCTTTCCCGCCGTGTCAGCAACCGGTCCACTTCGATAATTGTTCCCAAAACAGCTCCGGAACGATCCTATGTACAAACGATTATGCCATCCTCCGCTATTTTGCCGGATGATCCCGACCTTATCAGTACAGGGTCCATTTCGAGAGGTTTCGTATTGGGCAATAACCAGGACCTGGTACTTAATTCGGCTTTAAACCTCCAATTATCCGGGATGCTGGCGGAAGACCTGGAAGTAAGCGCCAACATTACCGACCGGAATATTCCGATACAACCGGAAGGAAACACTCAGATGATCCAGGATTTTGACCGTATTTTCATACGGTTGAATTACAAGAATCAATATTTCCTCAATGCCGGCGATCTGGATATCACTAACCCTACCGGATATTTCATGGTTTTCAACAAACGATTACTGGGCATGGACTTTATGACTACCCATCGCCTGAAGGACCAAAACCAGATGACGAACCAGGTGGGAGGCGGCGTAAACAAAGGCAAATACATAAGACAAAATCTAAATATCATTAACGGGGTACAAGGCCCGTACAAACTTACAGGCGGAAATAACGAAATCAACATCATCATTCTGTCGGGAAGCGAGAGGGTATACCTCGACGGGCGCTTATTGACCCGGGGGCAGGAAAATGATTATGTTATTGATTATAATACCGGAGAAATTACTTTTACTTCCAGGATACTTATCAGCTCGGAAAAACGCATCGTGGTAGAATATGAATATAAAAGCACCTATTTTACCCATTATACACTTTATACTTTTAATGAATTCCGACATGAAAAGAATTCAAAGTTAAAACTCACTCTTAATTTTACGCATGAACAGGATCTGAAGAACCAATCGATCCAACCGGAATTAAATAATGATCAGAAAATATTCCTTTCCCAACTGGGTGACCGGCTCAACAACGCATACTATCCGAATATCGATACGGCCCAGTACGGTGGCAATGAGATATTATACCGCAAAACCGATACGGTGGTCAATGGAATTATTTACCGTGAAATATATATTCATGCCACTGATAGAAACCAGCAGCTCTACAGATTGGGTTTTACCATGGTAGGCGAACGGAAAGGAAACTATATACTTTCGCAAAGTACGGCTAACGGGCGGGTTTTCCAATGGGTACCCCCGATTGACGATATTCCGCAGGGAAACTATGAACCGGTTATCTTATTATCCACACCCAAATTAACACAGTTAGGCACGATAGGGGCGGAATATCTTTTTTCCGAGAATCTGGGATTCAATGCGGAGTTAGCGTTTTCCAATTACGACCAGAATACTTTTTCCAGACATGACGATTTCGATAATGTGGGAATGGCGGGAAAATTATCTTTTTTTCAAAAAAATAAGATCAAATCCCGGAAAGAAAGAGCGTATTACTGGTTTTTTCAAAGTCAGTTGAATTATGAATATACTCATCGGAATTTTTACACTGCGGAAAGCTACCGGGAAATAGAGTTCGCCAGGAATTATAATTTAACGGAAGACTATTCCCGGAAGAGTGACGAGCATATGTTGAATGCCAGAATCGGATTTTCCCATCACGAGAGAGGTACTGCTTCTTATAACCTCAATTACTTTACCCGTCCGGGAAATATCAATGCTTTACGAAATGAAATTCTGGCTTCCCTTTCTTTACATGGCTTCAGTTTCGGGACCAATACCTCTTTACTGAACACCCATGATATCCTGTATAATACCCATTTTATAAAAAGCAATAATCGTTTTTCCAAAACTCTCAGAAAAATAGAAATAGGACTCCACGATAACCTGGAATATAATGTATTTACCGGGAAGAATAGTGATACTTTAATGCCTAACAGTTATGCCTTTAATGAGGCACGGATCTATATCAAGAACAATGACTCACTACCACATTTATATCAATTTTCCGTATTAAACAGGCTCGAATACACCGCTCTTTTACATCACCTGACCTTAAATTCAATCAATAACGAAGTCCAGGCATCTTTTGAACTGGCAAAATTAAAGAATAACCGTATAAAAGGTAACGCCACTTTCCGGAATACACAGGTGAAGGATACGGCAGGAAAGTTCCGGAGTGAGAATTTTTTTGTGGGAAGCGTGGAATATTCCGGCAGGTTTTTTAAAAATGCCCTTCTTCTTACCACTTTTTATGAAGCCGGCAGCGGTATGGAACAAAAGAAAGTATTTTCCTACCTTAAAGTGGCGGACGGTCAGGGAAATTATATCTGGAACGACTACAACGGCAACGGCATCGAAGAATTAGACGAATTTGAAATCACCGCTTTCCAGGATGAAGCCAATTATATTAAGATTTGGTTGAATACGGCCGACTATATCCTGACTTATAATAATCAGTTTACCCAAACCATACAATTACGTCCGGGAAATGTGTGGTCTTCCAGAACCGGGTTCCTTAAATTCCTTTCCCGTTTTTCCAATTCCACCTCTTTCAGCGCTTATCAAAAAAATACCGTCCAAAACACTTTGGTTGCTCTTAATCCTTTCCAGTTCAATATTGAAGACTCACTTTTGGTCAAAAGCACTATTAATTTCATCAACAATTTATCCTTTAACCAATTATCACCGTATTGGGGAATAGATTTTGTAATACAGCAGAATCAAAATAAAAACCTGCTCTATTATGGTTTTGAAAGTAGCACCCTGGCTTTACAGGAAATCATCTTAAGAGGTAATCCGCATAAAACCGTCACTTTACTGGTTAATTTTAAACATTCCAATAAAAAAAATGATTCACAGTATCTGGATAATAAAAATTACAATTTAGAAAGTAACATACTGGATAATTCTGTGAATATAAGGTTTAAGGATAATCTTCTGGGTACGGTAGGATATATCTACAAGCATAAAATCAATAAAGGTAAAACCGAAAAATCGATCCATCACCAATTTATGGTAAATCTAAATTACCGGATGGCAAAAAAAGGGAACCTTAATATGAATGTCCAGTATATTAACCTCAATTACAACGCCGATCCTAACAGCAGTTTAAGCTACGAAATGCTTGAAGGCCTAAATAAAGGCGACAATGCATTGTGGTCATTGGGATATCAGACCAATATCACGGATTTTCTTCAGGTTGAATTATTATACAACGGCAGGTTTTCTACTGGAAATAAGGTAATTCACACCGGTAATATACAACTCAGGGCTCATTTTTAACATTGGAATGTTAATAGTGGCTATAAATGTATTTTTTTAGAAAAGAGAATGTTACATTAATTTATATCCTTTTTTGTCGTTTTATAAAGCCCCAAAAAGAAAAAAAAGTAGGCTTCACCGTACAAAAAGTAAAAATAATTCGTATTTTTGGGGCTTGAAAATCTTATGAGAGTTCTGTTAGATTTGTAACTTTTTTTCTACTACCACCGTAGACTCACTATATATCAGAGGAAAGCGGAGTTATTTTTGTCTAATGACCGTACATAAGGTTTCGTACTATGTTCAACAAAATATTAACGAAGAACACGAAAATGAAAAAAAGCATTATCATTTTGCTCTGTATTATTGTAGGGTCTTTGAAATTGTCTGCACAACAGGATGCGCAATTCACCCTTTTCCCCTGGGCTTCGTTATATTATAATCCGGGAACGGCAGGCGAACAAAATAATACACTCTGTTTTACCGGTATTTACAACCAGAAATATATGGGATTAAAACAGGCTTACCCGGATCCCACAAACCCGGCCAATATCAATACGGATAATATTTCACCGCAGGATTTTCTTGTTAATGTGGAATTTTTTTCGAGGAAAATCAGGGGAGCCATAGGCGTATCCTTTATAAGCGATAAGATCACTTTCTTCCATAATATCGGCGTCAGACTCGGTTATACTTTCCGTTTTAATCTGGGCGGCGGTAAAATGGGCATCGGTTTTCAGGCGGGACTGTTCAACCAGTCGCTTACACCTGACGATTTTCGCGCTTTGCAGGAAGGGGATCCGTTACTGCAACTTCTTAAGGATTCGGAATCCTATATGGATCTGGATTTTAACTTCGGCTTACACTATAAGGCAGAACGGTGGGATATCGGAATCTCCGCAGTCAATTTGTTGGGGAAAAAATCTATCGCACTGTCCGGCGGAGAAGAACTGAACCTCGCCCGCCAGCTATATATCCACGGCGGGTACAACTGGACACTTCCATGGAACCCGAGTTGGGTACTTGAGCCTAAAGCGTTGATCAAAACCGACTTTGCCTCTTTCCAGGTAGACATTATGGCGTTGGCTCGTTATAACGGGATTTTATGGGGAGGGCTTTCCTACCGTATCAACGACGCCGTTTCATTATTATTCGGAGCCCGTCCATTCTGGAATTCCTCCAATAATTACCTGAAAGGACTGGATGTGGGTATTTCCTACGGATTTACCACAACCAAGTTTGCCTATACCAAACAGGGAAGTGCCGGTGACTTTGAACTGATGATACGTTATTGTTTCGATATATTCAGGCAGGAAGTGTTCTCAGGCTACGGATCCAGCAGGAATATCTACAAGAATCAATATTAATCCAATATAATATTAAAGAAGATAATTGCGTTTTTAAAAAATAAATCCTCTTACAATGAAAAAAATAGCATTCTTATTAGCAGCCGTGCTCCTCATTTTCAGCTCATGCAAAAATAACGATGGGCAATTAATAGGAGTTAAAGACCGCCCGGGGGTCTTGAATACGAATCCTTACGGAATGGTATATATACCTGCAGGCCACTATCTGATGGGAGCCAGTGACCAGGATGTTCCGTTTGCCCTGACTAACCAGGCGAAGAATGTTAGTATCACCGCATTCTGGATGGATGAAACGGAAATCACCAACAATGAATACCGTCAGTTCGTATATTGGGTACGGGATTCTATTGCCCATACATTACTGGCTGAAGCCGAAATTACAGATGTGGAAAAATACGGCCACTTCCTGAAATATACCAAAGGGGAAAATGAAGGTGAAGTGATCGATCCCCCTCTTATTAACTGGAAAGAAAAAATTCCGTGGGACTCCGATAATGAAGAGGTTCAGGCTGCATTAAGTCCGCTTTTCAATAAAGTAAATACCCGTTTCTATTATTACCGTCCCCACTCCTTCAATACTTCCATGCTCAATTTCGAATACTGGCAATATGACCTTCGCAACTACCGTGATCCGCAAAATCCGGAATATTATGGCGCAGCCACAAAAGAAGGACCGGAAGCGGGAAGCGACCTGGGTGGTTTGTATGCCAATCGTCCCAGCAGTTTGGGACAGGGTTCCGAAAGATTTATACGTCGTGAGGTTGTGAATATTTATCCGGATACATTATGCTGGATCCACGATTTTACTTATTCCTATAACGAAGATATGGCTCTAAGCTATTTTTCACATCCTGATTATGACCACTATCCGGTAGTAGGCGTAAGCTGGGTACAGGCTAAGGCTTTTACTTACTGGAGGACCATGTTGAGAAGTTCATGGCTTAGGGATAAAGGATATACTCATGAAAACGAATTCAGGTTACCTACGGAAGCACAGTGGGAGTGGGCGGCAAGAGGCGACAACGCAGCTTCTCCCTATCCATGGAGCGGACCTTATACTTCTAACCAGAACGGTTGTTTTTTGAGCAACTTTAAACCTCAGCGTGGAAATTACGTGGCTGACGGCTATATTTACCCGGGTATCGTAGGACATTATCATCCGAATGACTTCGGTCTTTTCGATATGAGCGGGAATGTGGCTGAATGGTGTGAAGATGCCTTCGACAAATCCGCTACTAATTTTACCCATGACCTGAATCCTTATTATATATACTATGCGAAAAAAACAGATTCGCCTGCTAAAAAGAGAAAAGTGATCAGGGGCGGATCATGGAAAGATATCAGCTTCTATACTACAGTTGCTGCTAAAACTTATGAATATCAGGACACATGTAAATCTTATATCGGTTTCCGTTGTGTACAGGGATATATCGGCCGTGACAGGGGCGACAATGTTAACAAAGCTTCACATGTTTACTAGATTTTAGATTCATTTTTTAATTCAATAAACCAAAAATCATTAACCAAATTAAACAAATTAAAAACTATGGGACTTAACAAAATTGTTAGAAGTAAGGGCTATAAAAATTTTATGGCAAAATTGTACGGTATAGGCGCTTCTCTGGTAATTCTCGGTGCACTTTTCAAGATCACGCACATCAAAGGCGCAAACCTGATGCTGATGATAGGTATGATCACCGAAGCACTCATCTTCTTCTTCTCCGCATTCGAACCGTTACATGTGGAATATAACTGGGCTTTGGTATATCCTGAACTGGCCCTTGGCGATGAAGACCATGAAGTTCCCGCAAAAAGGGAAAGGAAAAAAGCCATTCCTACCGGTACAGCCACCCAGCAATTGGACAAAATGTTAGAAGAAGCCAAAATAGGACCTGAACTTATTGAAAGCTTAGCAACCGGAATGCGTAACCTAAGCGAAAACGCAAGAAAATTATCCGGCGTTGCGGATGCCACCGTAGCAACGGACAATTATGCGAATTATCTTACACAGGCTGCCGAGTCTGTTCGTAATCTTTCTCTGCAATACGATAAAACAGCAGATGCGTTGTCTAAAGACACCAATATTTCTGAAAGTTATTTGGAAAATGTTCAAAAAGCCAGCGATGCTGTCGGAAACCTGGCCACCATCTATGAGCAAACAACCAAATCTTTGCAAACCGATACAGGATCTTATAACGATCAATTAAACAAACTTAACCAGAATCTCACTTCTATCAATACGATTTATGAGATGCAGGCTAAGAACTCCCAGGTGATCATGGATAATTTCCAGCTTATTGAAGAAAATGTAAAATCTTCAGCTGAAAATACATTGAAATATAGGGAAGAACTGGATAAATTAACCAAAAATATAGCCCAGCTCAGCAATGTATACGGAAATATGGTTGCAGCGATGAACCTGTCCAAATAAACCAAATCAAATCATTAACTAATAAAACATAATAAATAACTATGGGCGCAACAAATTGTCCGGAAACCCCCCGGCAGCGAATGATTGGGATGATGTATCTGGTACTTACGGCTATGTTGGCGTTGAATGTATCGAAAGACATCCTGGATGCGTTCGTTGTGGTAGACGAAACATTGGTGACCTCAAATAATAATACGATGACTACACTTTCCTCCGATTATTCTTACCTGCAACAGCAGGAAGCCCTTTTCGGAAAGGAAAAAGTGGGAAATGCTTTAAGCCAGGCTGATCAGTTAAAAAAATTAAGCGATGACCTGGTAGATTATATCAATACGACAAAAGAAGATCTTTTAAATGCTGCGGACGATTCACACCTGACTCCTGACGGGCAACCTAAAACCGCGAAGGACATTGTGAGTAAAGATGATTACAGCAAACCTTCAAATTTCTTTATTACGGAAGGACGTGCCACCGAATTGAAAAATAAGATACTGGCTTATAAAAACCAGATTATCCAATTCGTACCGCAGGCTAACCGTAGTACTTATGAAGCTGCGATCGGACTGGATGTGAACGGCACTTACTATAATAACGACGGGCAGGAAGAAAGCTGGGAAACCCATAACTTCGACCATGTCATCCTGATCGCATGTTACACTTTATTAAATAAAACCGCGGGCGAAGTAAGGAATGCGGAATCAATGGTTTTGAAACAGATTATCGGATCCATTGGAGCGGAAGACTATAAGTTTGATATGGTACAGGGTAGAGCTATACCGAAAAGCCAGATGGTATTTGCAGGCGACAGTTATGAAGCCGACATTATCGTGGCTGCCTACGATTCAAAAGTAGCTCCGGAAGTATATTACAAAATGGGAGTGGACACACTGACCGATGACCAGATAAGTTCTGCGACGAGACTGGACGGAGAAGACGGAATGGCTAAATTAAGATTGGCAACTTCAACAGTCGGAGACCAGAAATACGCGGGTGTGATCAGAGTAAAAAGACCTGACGGAACACCTATGTCTTACGGTTTCAGCGATCGTTACACTGTAATACGTCCTTCCGCAACAGTAGCTGCCGAAAAGATGAACGTATTATATTCCGGAATCGACAACCCGTTATCGGTTTCAGCACCGGTAGCACCTGAAAAACTAAGACTCTCCATCCCCGGATGTAATGTAACCAGCACAGGTGGCGGAAAATACAATGTTACCGTACCTTCCAGCATGATCAATAGACCTGTTACGGCTACGGTTAGCGCTGAGATGTCAGGAAAGGCACAGACTATGGGTTCAACCGAATTCCGTGTAAAAGCAGTTCCTAATCCGCAGGCTTACCTGGGTGCCAATATCCAGGGCGGAAGAAAAACCAAAGGTGAATTAACCTCCGCTGCCAATAACTTTATTACGGCGCAAATGGGTAGGGACTTTGTATATGACCTCAGGTGGACCATCAAATCTTATCAGGCAATTTTCACGATAAGAGGAGTAGAAGATCCGCCGGTAACCATTTCAGGAAACCGTTTCAGTGATGAAGTAATTAGAAAGATCAATTCTTCTCCTTCAGGAACAGTAGTAACTTTTACCAATATTAAAGCTACTTCTACCGCCGGAGAAAGGGTACTCAATGAAATTACCATCAGAATTCGTTAAAAACTTTATATAAATATTCAGTCATGAAAAAATTCAGTCTTTTAATCGCAATCTTATCGGCCGGTCTGTTTACCTATGCCCAAGAAGACGGAAGCACTTTGGAACAACCGGTGCGCACACCTGTGGAATTCCCCTGGGTTCAGGAAGACGTGGGCGATTTTTCCGATCCTGTGCAATATGTACATCAACGGCAAAACGATGTTATGTATTCCTTCACGATCTGGCGGACGATCGATTTGCGGGAAAAGATGAATCATCCGCTCTATTTTCCCGTTGACAGAAGAGGTACATGGAGAAGTTTGGGACAAGTGATCCTGGATGCCGTAGATGCGAGAAATCCGGAAAACGAGAATGCCCTCCCACTCTATTATGATGAATTCTGTACCAACCCGATCCCGAGAGAGAATATCCTGAGTGTTTTATCGCACAGTTATTCAACCGAACAGATCGACCCCGACACTTACGAAGTGATCGGAAGTATTGATGTTGTGAATGAACATGCCGCTTCTGAAATATTGTTCTACAATGTTAAAGAAGTATGGTTCTTCGATAAACAACGTTCCGTACAGGATGTAAGGATACTTGAAATAGAACCCATGATTGAATACGAAAGACCTACTAACCAGTCCTACGACCAGCCGGTGACCGATTTCGAAGAGGAGGAAGTACGTGCTGCAACTTCGATCAAAAGGGTGGGTTACATATATTACAACGAATTACGACCTTTCCTCGCTCAACAGGAAGTATATAATGTAAAAAATAATTCCCAGAGGATATCATTGGATGATTGTATTACATGGAAAAGACAATTCAACAGTTATATTATCGCGGAAGGAAATCCTTACGGCGATCGTCAGATCCAGGAATATATCACCAATGCACGTGACCAAAGGATCGAATCGGAAAATATTACCAACAAGATCCGTGTGATGGAGCACGACTTATGGGAATTCTAATAGATTACTTAAAAAAATTAAGGGGCGATACCGCCCCTTTTTTATGTCCGAAAAAATTCTTGATTACTTTAGATTCCTGCTGATATAGTCGGAATAATCGTAAATTTTGGATTTATAAGTATGATCTTCGAATAACGGAGATGAAATAATAAAATCGGCCGTGGACCGACATGAAGCAGTAGGGATATTATACAATACGGTAATTCGTAATAAAGCTTTCACATCCACGTCATGGGGTTGTTGGGTCATAGGATCCCAAAAGAAAAACATCATGTCTATTTTCCCCTCTGCGATCATCGCTCCCACCTGCTGATCCCCTCCTAACGGTCCTGATTTTAATTTAAGGACATGAATATAATCGCGGCTCACCTTTTCAACGCCCCGGTTGATCTCTTCCTCCACTAATCTTCCGGTTGTCCCGGTCGAAACCAGTTTGTGCCGTTTAAGTTTTCCTTTGTTAAAAGCCACCCATTCAGCAAGATCGTCTTTGCAGTTATCGTGGGCAACCAAACCGATCGTATATATTTCTTTCATTATTTTACTTGAATATTTATAGGACTCATTTAGTGCAAAAATACAAAAATAAAAGCTAAATAAACAATAATAAAAGTTATGGGTTTTAAGATTTTCTTAAAAGAAAACTTCGATTGTATTAATATCGCAAAAGGCCATAAAAATCGTTTGAAAATAATGAAACACAGGTGAGAAAAAATAAAAAATGTTATTTTTGCAACTATTCTTTATAAAACTCAAATCGATATAAAATTATGGGAAGAGCATTTGAATTTAGAAAAGCGAGAAAATTTAAACGTTGGGGTAATATGGCGAAAACCTTTACCCGGCTGGGTAGGGAAATAACCATGGCTGCTAAAGCAGGAGGAATAGATCCGAGTACGAATGCCAAACTAAGATTGCTCATACAGAATGCACGGCACGAGAATATGCCCAAAGAGAACGTGGAAAGAGCGATCAAGCGGGCTTCCGAAAAAGATACCAGCGACTATAAAGAAGTGGTATACGAAGCATACGGACCTCATGGGATCGCTATTTTGATAGAAGCGGCCACCGATAATAATCAGCGCACTGTGGCCAATGTAAGGAGCTATTTTAATAAATTGGGAGGAGCGTTGGGCACAACAGGAATGCTCGATTTTATTTTCGACAGGAAATGTAGTTTTACCGTAGCCAAAAAAGAAGGAATAGACGTGGAAGAAATGGAACTGGAATTAATTGATTATGGCGCGGATGAACTTTTTGAAGATGAGGACGGTATTTCAATCTTTGCCGATTTTCAAAATTTCGGTCCCATCCAAAAATATTTGGAAGACAACAATTATGAGATAAAATCTTTCAAATTCGAACGTATCCCCAACGATATGAAATCCCTTGACCCTGACCAAAGGGAGGAAGTGGAGAAATTATTGGAAAAAATTGAAGAAGATGACGATGTTACCAATGTATTTCATAATATGGTAATGGAATAAATGCTAAAATAAACTGCCATGTATTATTATAAATTCAGGATTTATTACGATGAAGTCGAGGATTTTGTGAGAGATATTGAAATCCTATCCACCGACAATTTCCAATCGTTCCATGATATTCTTTATTCTTCGGTCGGATTAAAAGGAAATGAATTGGCCTCCTTTTTTATCTGTGATGTAAAATGGAATAAGCAAAAAGAGATCACCCTTATCGATATGGGAGATGAAACGGTGACGGATGTTCCGGAATATACCGAAGAAGACGACCACGCAACCAAGTCCAATATCCCGAAAAGTGTAATGCAGGATTCGGCATTAAAAGATTATATTGAAGACCCTCACCAGCATTTGATCTATGAGTACGATTTTTTAAATCCCAAGATCTTTTATATCGAATTGATGAAGATATTACCGGTGAAAGAAGGAGTGCAATACCCGAGATGCAGTTACAGCGTCAAAGAATTGCCAAAAGAAGTTGCCCCGGTAAACATTCCCAATCCCGAAGACGAGTATTCGGAAGAATATGATGATGATTATGACTTTCAGGACGGATACAATGACGAAGATCAGGTGGACTTAAATAGCATCGAAGATTTCAGCCATGATTTTTAGATACGATACCCTTCATGGATGAGTCGTTATTTTCCCTGCCCAGTATTCCGTCGAATCCTTCTAAACCGCTGTTAGTGGTAATTACGGGACCTACTGCTGTGGGGAAAACGGAACTTACTCTTGATCTGGCGCAAAAACTATCCACTTCCGTAATTTCAGCCGATTCCCGTCAATTTTATAAAGAAATGCGTATCGGCACCGCCCGGCCGCTGGAAAGTGAACTGAAAAATGTTCCCCATTATTTTCTAGGACACCTGTCCGTTACGGACTATTATAGCGTATCCAGATTCGAACAGGATGTACTTTCCCTTTTACCTGCTCTTTTCAAAAAAAATCCTGTGGTGATCATGACCGGTGGCAGCGGACTCTATATTGATGCGGTTTGTAAGGGAATTGACGAATTACCTGATCCGGATCCGCTTGTTCGAGAAAGGGTAATCAATCTATATAAAACGGAAGGTATAAACTCCTTAAGGCTCCAATTAAAACGCCTGGATCCCGTTTACTATGAACAGACGGATATTGCAAACCATAAACGGCTCATCAGGGCTTTAGAAGTTTGTATCCAAACCGGGAAACCAATTTCACAGCTTTTAAAAAACCAGGGGAAGGAAAGGGATTTCGATATTTTGAAATACTGCCTGACCCGTCCCAGGCCAATACTTTTTTCCCGGATCAATGAAAGGGTTGATAAAATGATGGAAGAAGGATTATTGGAAGAAACAAGAAGCCTTTTGGCTTATAAAGGATTGAATGCCCTGAATACGGTAGGTTATAAAGAACTTTTCGAATACCTTGACGGGAAAAATACCTTAGAGAATGCGGTCTGCGAGATTAAAACCCATACACGGCGATACGCCAAAAGGCAAATGACCTGGTTCAAAAGAACCGGTGATTACCATGAAATTGAACTTAAAACCGAAATCGATGAATAACTGGCTCGAAAGGACGGAGCTGCTACTTGGCAGGAAAAAGTTGACTACTTTGCATAATAAACATGTTTTGATTGTAGGATTGGGAGGCGTGGGAGCCTATGCAGCGGAACAAATATGCCGGGCCGGCGTGGGAGAAATGACCATCGTAGATGCGGATTATGTTGAGGAAACCAACCTTAACCGGCAACTACCTGCCTTAACCTCAACAATAGGTAAGGCCAAAACAGCCGTTATGGAAGAACGGTTAAAGTTAATTAATCCGGAACTAAAGCTGCACGTAATCCATGAATTTGTGAGGGATGAGGGTACGGAAAAATTATTAACCCTTTATCCGTACGATTATGTGGTAGATGCGATCGATTCCCTTGCCCCAAAAGTATTTCTCATTTTTTCGGCCTTACAAAAAAATCTTAAAATCATCTCCGCGCTCGGTGCGGGCGGGAAAACAGATCCGGCAAGAGTACAGATTGCGGAAATTGAAAAGACTTACCAGTGCAAATTGGCCCACGCCTTGAGAAAGAGGCTTCATAGGCTGGGTGTACGCAGCGGATTCAAAGCTGTTTTCTCTCCGGAAATGGTTCCCGAATCAGCCGTAAGGATTGAGGAAAACCCGGCAATGAATAAACTGTCGACCGTAGGTACAATCTCTTATATGCCTGCTATTTTCGGTTGTTTTGCGGCTGCCCAGGTGATCCGGGAACTTGCGGGAATTACTGTAAATGAAGAATAAAGATCAGTTTTGACTATCCAATCTTTCATATATCATTTTTTTTATTATTTTTGCACCCCCTAAAAAGGGAGAACTAATTATTAATCAAAAAAGATTTTACAATGTTGAATCATTACGAAACCGTTTTCATTATGACGCCCGTTTTGTCTGATGAACAGATGAAGGAAACGGTAAAAAAGTTCGAGAGCTATCTTCTCGACAAAGGAGCTGAAATTATTCATCAGGAAAATTGGGGTTTACGCAGACTGGAATACCCCATTGCCAAAAAAACCTCCGGCTTTTACCATCTTTTCGAATTCAAAGCCGAAACCGACATCATTAAGGATTTTGAACTTCAATACCGTCGTGACGAGAAAGTAATGCGGTACCTGACCGTTGCCCTTGACAAGCATGCGATTGCATACAACGAGAAAAGACGTAACCTGAGAAAAGAAAAACAACAAAAAGAACAAAAGGAGGGATTATAATATGGCACAACAATCAGATATTAAATATTTGACCCCGATCGCGGTTGATATCAGAAAGAAAAAATATTGCCGGTTCAAAAAAAACGGCATAAAATATATTGACTATAAAGACGGTGAATTTTTGAAAAGATTCGTAAACGAACAAGGTAAGATTTTACCCCGTCGTTTAACGGGAACTTCTTTAAAATTCCAAAAGAAAGTGGCGCAAGCCGTAAAAAGGGCAAGGCACCTTGCTTTACTTCCTTTTGTTACCGACAATTTAAAATCTAATCAATAGGAGGATCAATCATGGAAGTTATATTAATTCAAGACGTTCAAAATTTAGGATTTACCGACGATCTCATAAAAGTGAAAGACGGTTATGCGAGAAACTATCTGATCCCCCAAGGATATGCTATTTTAGCTACGGAAGCTAAGAAAAAAATGTTGGCCGAGACTAAGAAACAACGCGCCTTCAAAGCTGAGAAAATCAGAAAAGAAGCTGAATTCATGGCCGGTAAAATAGAAGGCTTGACCTTAAGAATATTAACCAAAGCTTCTGAAAAAGGTACGATCTTCGGTTCCGTTAATACCATCGTGGTGGCGAATGCGCTTAAAGAACAACATAATATCGATGTAGACCGTAAAAAGATTATCATCGCGGAAGACCATATTAAAGAGCTTGGTAATTATACGGCTCAGGTGCAGTTACACAAAGATTTTAAAGTCAATATTAATTTAGAAGTAATCGCTGAAAATTAATATTCAAAGATAAACCATATTAAAGGGCATCGCTAGGTGCCCTTTTTTATTTCCCTATGGAATAACAAACAATAAATTAAGGTCTTCCAATGTTATAAATGAGATAAATTACTTTATCGGTAAGCCATGGAAAAGAAAAACATATTGGGAAAAAAATCTTATCTTTGGCCGTTAATTTTAAAATAATCAATCGATGAAAACATCCATTTACAATCTATTAAAATTGTTTGTCATTCCTCTGTTTTTCCTCTCACATATCTCTTTGTCCGGACAAAAACTTAAAGCAGACGATATCCCCGAAGATGTACGTCAAACTCTGGAATTTGAGCATCCGGCGGCAAAAGTATCTTCCTGGATTGCTGAAAATGACATGTTCATCGCAACTTTTAAGGAAGACGGAAGTAACGCCAAAGCCTACATCCGGAACGACGCCCAATGGATAAAAACCACCTATCCCGTACCAAAGGGCGAATTACCTTCCGCCATTACCGATTATATAAAAAAGAATTACCCCACATATACTTACGCCAGTACCCAATTACAGACCACTCCTAATGAAAAAATGCATTACTATATTGAAATCAAACCGGAAGGAGTGGCTTCCGGGGAAGGCTCAACCCTTACTTTCAATGACGTGGGCCAATTAATGGTAAGAAAAGATCCGGCCGGTTTTGTCGATCCTACCAAAGCACCGGAAAAGCCCGTTCAGGAAACGGCCCAGAAAGCAGGAACGGGAACGGCTAAAAAACCTGCCGCCACCACAACGAAAGCTCCGGCAAAAGCTCCGGAACCTAAAAAAAACGCCCAAAAACCCGAACCTAAGCCTGTAGCAACCAAACCTGCTCCGGAACCGAAAGCACCCAAAGAAGAAAAAGCAAAAAAAGAAAAACCCGTTAAACCGGTTTTTGATGAATTCGGGAATGAAGCGCTTCCCGCCAGCCAGATACCTGCAGCGGTAACCAAAGAGCTCACCAAAAAAATCCAACGACCCGAAGAACTGAACTGGTTTAAAATTGACACTTTCTATGTAGCCAAATGTAAATACAGGGACCA
>CALECM010000086.1 GCA_937949745.1 uncultured Bacteroidales bacterium
TGAACTGGTTTAAAATTGACACTTTCTATGTAGCCAAATGTAAATACAGGGACCAAAAAAATGAGGTCTTTATTACTCCGGCGGGAAAATGGGAAAAAACTTATATCCATATTCCCAAAGAATCCGTTACCGGTAATATGGCCAAACACCTGGACTCATTTTACCGTGGCTGGCGTTTTAATAAGGCTGTTAAAGAATTAAGGGCCGACAAACAGGATAAGACTATGGTGGAAATTTACGAAAAAGACAACTGGAAAGATAAGCTGGTTACAACGGTAATTTTTGACAAGACGGGCAAACTGATCAGAAGCATAGACCCTAATTATACGATTGAAGGCCAGGAAGAAGATTTTGACACTGACGGCGATCTTGAAAAATATTATGAAAAAATGTCCATGGGTATGGGCGATGCAAACCAGGGAATACCCACGGAAATTGTGAACGCTTTCAAATCCAAAAATCCTAAGGTAAACAATCCCGAATGGAGCCGTGACGACGACGGAAATTATCTCGCAAGTTATATGGGAGCCCGCGGAAAAGAGATCTCGGTTATAGGACAATCCGGAACATTACTACAAACCCAGAATCAGGGAAGACCCGAACTTATCCCGGAATCTATCCAGAATTATATCAAACAAAACCATAAAGGATTTAAAGTCGATGACTACTTTGCAGTAAGGGATATACTGGAAAAGAAAAATTATTATAAGGTGGATATCTCCAATAAGAAAACCAAAGAACAAGAAACCTTGTGGTTTACCACCGCCGGTAAAATTGTGGACTAACATAACTTATCTGTTTCGCTACAAATTAATCTGAGAACAATGGACTACATCGAGATCAATATCTTTTTCGACCAGCCGGATCCCTGGAAAGAGATTTTTACTACTGTCCTGGCGGAAACAGGATGTGAAAGTTTTATGGACGGTGATAACGAGAATACACTATTGGCTTATATTCCACAACCTATTTTCGATGAGCAGGATATCCCTGCTATCCTCAGTAACCATGGATTCGACACTACCATCCGTTTCACGCTGTCTAAAATTGAAGCACAGGATTGGAATTCTGTATGGGAATCCAATTACGCTCCGGTTATGATCGGGGAAAAATGTTATATAAGGGCTCCCTTTCATGAGAAAAATTCCGATGTGGAATATGAGATCATCATTGAGCCGAAAATGTCGTTCGGCACGGCCCATCACGAAACAACTTCCCTGATGCTGGAATACCTGCTGGAAGAAGATTTGCATGGCAAATCAGTATTGGATGTGGGATCCGGGACCGGCATACTGGCTATCCTCGCCCACCAGAAAGGAGCTTCGGACGTGACCGCCATCGACAATGATGAGTGGGCATACCAGAATAATATTGAAAATAATGCCAGGAACGGGATCGGGAATATGAAAGTGATATTGGGCGACATATCCCATATTAACGGCCAGTCTTTTGATATAATACTTGCCAATATCAACCGGAATATCCTTCTGCAGGATATTCCCGATTATGCCAAAGCTTTGAATAAAGGCGGTTTACTGTTCATGAGCGGTTTTTATGATTCGCCCGACCATAATATGATCCAACAAAAGTGCGCGGAAGAAAACCTCCGATACATCAATTTCAAAGAAAAAAACAACTGGGTTGCAGCTAAATACGTGAAATCATAAATTGCAGATCCCCTTTATCATTACCATTCGTTTTTTATATATTTTTCCCATGATCAAGCGCCTGCCGATATTAATAATACTCATTCTTTCATCGATAGCCCTGCAGGGACAACGGTTTACCTCATTTACTAATAATCCCGAACTTACCGTAGAAGAAATGAAGGCATTATTTGCCACGGCTTCTCCCGACAGAAAGAAAGAAAGCGAAGCCGTGATGGTCCGGTTTGAAGAATTTTGGAATGGCCCCTGGCTGACCGGAGAGATGCAGGATGAATTCATTCAGGATGCCAATGTAATGCTTAATAAGAAAATGAGACCTTATCCTCATTTCAATTCTTTTATCAATGCCTATATGGCATTTACCCAGGGCAAACTTGTCGATTACACTAAAGAATGGAACCAAATCATCCTGTACCATGTCAATAATGACGCTACTACTTTCCACAATAAAATGGATAATTATACCTATTTATTTAGTGAGAATGTAATCTTTAAGGGATCAAATTCAAAATGGACCGCCTGGGGAAATCCGGACAAACTCGGTATTGATAAAGAACCTTATGTTCAATTTAAAGGCATTGACCTGATCGGTTCCTCCCGGCATGACAGTCTTACGATTTCGGGCACTTCCGGATCCTATTACCCGTCAACGGGCCAATGGAAAGGAAAGGATGGATATATCTCCTGGGAGCGAGCGGGATTAAAAGATAAAGTCAGGGCACAACTTTCCGATTATAACGTGGATACCCGTTTTTCAAAAGTGACCGGAGAAAATGCGACACTCTATTATCCGGAATTATTCCCCGCACCCATCAAAGGTGTGGTAGAGGATAAGGCAGGCCTTGAAACTACGGAAGAAAAAGCCAATTATCCGAGATTCAAAAGTTACGACAATTATATCGCCATTCCTAATATCTATAAGGATGTGGATTATATCGGAGGATTTGAAATGCGTGGGTCCTCCATCATGGGCTCTTCGGACGGGAACCATCTGGCCAGAATTTTGATTAAAAAAAATGACAAAATTGTGGTATCCGTGGTCTCTACCAGTTTTATGTTTAAAGTGGAAAGCGTATTAAGCGATGAAGCGAAGGTAAATATATACATTGAAGAAGATTCCATACACCATCCCGCGGCGCAGTTCAGATATGATGCTTCCAATCGTGAGCTCATGGTAGCCCGGCAAAAAAACGGAGTGGGACGGGCTCCTTTTATCGATAGTTACCATAAAATGGATATCTATTCGGAAGCCGTTTTCTGGAAGATCGATGAAGAAAGGATCGAGATAAAACCTATCGTAAGCCAGACAGGGGAAAGTTCGGCATTCTTCGAATCGCAGAATTATTTTGACAAAGGTACCATGCGCGGGATACAAGGCTATAATGATATTTCCCCGCTGTTAAAATTATGGGAATTGTTCAGGAGCTACCAGTACCAGAATATTCCTTTCGACCGTGTCGTGGCACATTTTAAAAGGTCCGCTCCCGACATTCGACAACTCCTGATCGAATTAGCGGCACAGGGTTTCATCGAATATGATATCCATAAAGATGAGATCATTTACCGTTCTAAAATGGCCCAGTATCTCAATAACGACGTGGGGAAAAAAGATTACGACAATATCCGCCTGGAATCCCAGACACATTACGCTTCGCTGGATCTGTTAACCAATGAACTACGGATCACGGGATGCGAATTCTTCATCCTGAGCGATGCACAGATCGTAAATGTCTATCCCACAGACCAGCGCGTTACGGTAAAGAAAAACCGGGATATGACTTTCTCGGGAAGAGTTATCGGAGGACTTTTCGATTTTATAACCCATAATTGTAAATTCGATTATGACAATTTCAAAGTCGAAATGGATGTGATCGATTCCCTGATCATGTATGTGGAAGACAAAAACGGCCCCACGAACATGTATGGCGAATACAAGTTACAACGGGTAAAAAGTAATATCGAAGAATTGGCCGGCACCCTTTATATCGATGTGCCGGGTAATAAATCCGGACTGGTGGATTATCCGGATTATCCTATTTTCGAAAGCCGGAAAGGCGGGAAAGTATTTTATGACCATCAATTCACGCTCGGAGGTACTTATACAAGAGACCGGTTCTATTATTCGGTGGATGTTTTCCGGGTAGTCAATCTGGATAATTTCGAACCTGATTCCATGCGTTTTAAAGGATTCCTGATGTCGGGCGGTATATTCCCCGATATTCATGAACCTTTGGTTACCAGACCTGATTTCTCACTGGGATTTGTCTATAACACCGGATCGGAAGGCCTTCCCGCCTATTCGGGCAAAGGGCATTATTACAACATGATAGACCTAAGCAATAAAGGACTTCGCGGTAAAGGAGATATCCATTACCTGACTTCCATAACTTCATCGGACAATTTGACATTTTATCTGGATTCCCTTAACGGGGATGCGAAAAGCCACGAAGTAACGGAACAACTCGCAGGTACCGAATATCCGCATGCGACCGTTAAGGATGCCTATTTGCATTGGGAACCTTATCAGGACCAAATGTTTATCCACACCCGGACCCAGCCTATGGCGATATTCGATGAAACCGAACTTACCGGATATTCAAGGCTCACGCCATCGGGAATGTACGGTAATGGTGTTGTCCTCTTTAAACGCGCCGACATCACCTCCCGGAATTTCTATTTTAAACATCATGAATTACTGGCTGATACGGCTAATTTGCGGATATTTGACCTCACCTCTTCCGACTTTGCTTTTACCACCGATAATTACAATTCACATATTGATTTCCAGACCAGGAAAGGGGTTTTCATTTCCAATGGGGAAGCTTCGGAAATTTTCTTCGTGAAAAACGAATTTAAAACCAATGCCTCCCGGTTCGACTGGGACCCTATCGATGAAAATATACTTCGTTTCAATTGGGACGATCCTTATAAAGATGTCGACATCAACAGTACCCCGGCACGTGAATTGGTGGATATGACCAGCGAAGGTAATGAACTGATGGCTACGGATCCCGGAAAACGGGGACTGAGGTTTAACGCCCTGAATGCGGAATTTGACTTTTCCAGGAACATCATCAAAGCCAATGGAGTGCGGTTCATCAATACCGGCGACGCGGCCGTAATACCCCACAACGGGGAAGTTACGATCTACGAGAAAGCAGACATTGCCTCTTTTACCAAATCCCGTATCCTCGCAGGCCGGGAGAACAAATTTCATGAACTTTACAATGCAAGTGTAAAGATCAGTTCGGGCAATAAGTTCAAGGGTTCCGGAGATTATGATTATATCGATGAAAATAAAACCGTTCAAACCATTCATTTCGACACCTTATGGTTCCAGAATACCACCCGTGGATCAGCCACTATCCCTGCCGAACTGGATTTCAAATTCAGTCCGCATTTCGCTTTTGACGGTCGTGCAGAGCTCCACAGCGATAAACCTTATCTCTACTATGTAGGAGGTGTGGAATTTGTTCATGGATGTGATTCGGTGAAACCCACCCGCCTGAGGATATTACAGGAAGTTAATCCCGACAGTATCTATATCCAGATACATGATCGTTCCAGGGACGTGAAAGACAGGAAAGCGGTAGTGGCCATTGCCTCGACCAACAGGGAAGGACGTATCTACACCGCTTTCGGTGCGGCCAAGGACCAGTTCAACGACGCGGAATATATTTCCGTATTCGGCTATATCACGTATGATAAGCAAAGTAATTCTTTCAGGGCCGCTTCCATGGAGAAACTCCAGGATCCCTTATTGCCCGGAAATATGATTACCCTTGACGCCTACAACTGTATCACTACCGGTACCGGGAACATCGACATGGGGACTAAACTGGGAAGGATCGACTTTAACACCAACGGTACTATTATCAATTATATGCACGCCGATTCGGCCGTGATGCATCTCACCACCTCCATCGATTTCTTCTTTAATGACGAATCGATGAAGATCTTCAATAATACCCTTGATAATTCCCAATCATTGGAATTCGTGGATATTTCCAACGACCATGCTTACGAGTTGGCCCTGATCGATATTTTAGGAGAAACAGAATACAACCGGTATCAAAAGGAACTTTCTTCCGGCGCGCAGGTCAGAAGATTACCACAGAAATTACAGGTTAAATTTTTATTCTCCAATATTGATTTCGAGTGGGATAAAGAAAATAGTTCCTTCGTTTCGCAACGGGAATTACCCCTCATTATCGCCGGAGGCAAACAGGTTTATAAAACGGTACCGGGACGGATCGTCATTGAGAAAAGAGGGTCCCGTAACAGGCTATATATTTACTTTGAATTTGATAATAATACCTTCTTCTTCCAGTTCGAGAATAATGTGATGTACGGTTATTCTTCCGATAAGAAATTTAACGAAGCCATCAGCGGCACGAAAGCCAAAAACAGGTCGCTCAGTTCCGGCAACGGTCAGCCTTCTTTCTCATACAGGTTAGGGAATAAGAATAATCAAAAGAGGTTCGTGAATAAGTACTTTGTTCCCGAAAACGAAGATTTGTAGAACCGGAAAGCCGTTAATACGCTACTCTTCAATATTTAAAAATATACTTTAAAACGTGAAGAATTATACTATAAAATTACCATTTTCCTATGCTAATTTTTAGTATCTTTGCAGTGTAATTTTTCACCCATGGCCAATACTTCAAATTACCGCCTTTTCGTAGAGAAAAAGGCCGGTTTTCAAGTCGAAGCGAATAGCTTACTTCACGATTTGAATTCCAATCTGCATTTAAATATTTCCCGGTTAAGGATTATCAATATTTACGATATTTTTAATATCGACGAAACATTGTTGGAAAAAGCCAAAGAAACGGTCTTTTCCGAACCTGTGGCCGATACGATCACCGATCAGGTTGATACTTCCGCTTATAACGGATTTGCCGTAGAGTTCCTGCCGGGACAATTCGATCAGCGTGCCGACAGCGCCATGCAATGCCTCGCACTGATCGAACCCGGTACCGAAGCTTTCATTCGCAGCGCCAGACTTATCCTTGTGGATGATACGGTGAGCAGCACCGATATGGACCGGATCAAAAAATATTGTATTAATGAGGTGGAAGCGCGGGAGAAGAATATGGCGATTCTCGATGCCACGGAAAACGTGGAGGTATTGCCCGTTCCTGTTTACGAGGGGTTCATCGGATATAATACAGAGGAACTAACCGTTTTTTACGGGGACCTTTCCCTGGCCATGACACTGGAAGATTTTCTTTTTATCCATGATTACTTTAAAAACACGGAAAAACGTGATCCCAGTGAAACGGAAATCAAAATGCTGGATACCTATTGGAGCGACCATTGCAGGCATACCACTTTTGAGACCGAACTCGACAAAATTACATTCCTGCCCGGTACTTTCGGCAACCAGTTACAGGAAGCTTTTTTCCAGTACGTACAATTGCGTAATCATGTACACGGAGGGAAAAAACCGGTAACCCTGATGGATATGGCCACGATTTGCGGAAAAAACGAACGCAAATCCGGCAACCTTGAGGACCTGGAAATTTCCGATGAAATCAATGCCTGCAGCATTTATGTAGATGTGGACGTGGACGGGAAAATGGAAAAATGGTTATTGATGTTCAAAAATGAAACCCACAACCATCCCACGGAAATAGAACCTTTCGGAGGCGCCTCTACCTGTATAGGAGGAGCTATCCGGGATCCGCTTAGCGGAAGAAGCTACGTTTATCAGGCGATGCGGGTAACGGGTGCAGGCAATATAACCGAATCTTTCGACCAGACCATCGAAGGGAAATTACCACAGCAGGTTATTTCAAAAACTGCAGCACACGGTTATTCTTCCTATGGTAACCAGATCGGATTATCCACGACCCATGTCAGGGAAATTTATCACGAAGGTTTTAAAGCCAAACGTATGGAAGTAGGTGCCGTAGTAGGTGCCGTTCCAGCCGGATGGGTAAAACGGGAAAACCCGCAACCTGGCGATATTATCATCATGCTGGGAGGGAAAACCGGTCGTGACGGTATTGGCGGAGCTACAGGCTCTTCTAAAGAACATACCGAAAGCTCCCTGGAAAAATGCACGGCGGAAGTCCAGAAAGGAAATGCCCCGGAAGAACGCAAAATACAACGGTTATTCAGAAATCCGGAAGTAACACGACTGATCAAGAAATCCAATGACTTCGGAGCGGGTGGCGTCAGTGTTGCCATCGGTGAACTGGCCGACGGACTCCTCATTAACCTGAACGCCGTACCTACCAAATACAAAGGATTGAACGGTACCGAAATCGCATTGAGCGAATCTCAGGAAAGAATGAGCGTGGTGGTAGATCGTTCGGATGTGGCCGCTTTCTTCGAATTTTGCCGTCTTGAAAATATTGAAGCCGCCGTGATCGCGGAAGTGACCGATACCAACAGGTTGCAAATGAACTGGAACGGCAGCACCATCGTGGATATATCCCGCGACTTTCTGAACACCAATGGCGTCCGCCAAAAGGTCAATGTCACGGTAGATCCGATTCCGGAGGGCGTATTGGAAAAACCATCTATAAAAGGAAATTCCCTGGAGGATAAAATATATAACCTGTTAACCGATCTCAATATCACTTCCCAGAAAGGCCTGATTGAAATGTTCGACTCCACCATAGGATTTTCCACTATCCTTATGCCTTTCGGAGGTAAATTCCAACTGTCGGAAACCCAGGCCAGTGTCCAGAAATTACCGGTAAGACACGGGAAAACCGATACCGCGAGCATTTTGACTTTCGGTTATAATCCGTACATCTCTTCCAAATCTCCGTTCCACGGGGCCATGTATGCTATCCTGGAGTCCATGGCAAAAATAGTAGCCGTAGGAGGTGATTACAGGAAAATCCGGTTTTCTTTCCAGGAATATTTTGAAAAACTGGGAAAAGACGAAAATAAATGGGGGAAACCGTTTGCTGCGCTATTAGGCGCCATTTACATGCAGAACGCCTTCCATCTTCCGGCGATCGGCGGGAAAGATTCGATGAGCGGGACTTTTAAAGATCTTCACGTTCCTCCTACATTGATTTCCTTCGCAGTAGCCACTGCCAAAGCATCCGGACTGATTTCCCCGGAATTCAAAACCAAAGGCAATTATATCTACCTGATCAAACATATACCGCAACATAACCGGCCCGATGTAGCTCAGCTAAAAGAAAATTTCGAATTCATTCACGAACAGATATCCTCAAAAAATATTGTCTCCGCGTTTACACTCCAGTTCGGCGGAATCGCGGAAGCCCTTCTTAAAATGAGCTTCGGGAATAACCTGGGATTCGACATCCAAACTACCGAACCGCTGTTTGACTACGGATACGGAAGTTTTATTGTAGAATCGCCTGTAGAGCTAAATCATCCTCATGCCGTTTTATTAGGTAAGGTATCGGAAGAATTTATAATGAACGGTCAAAAAATTGACAAAACAAAATGCCTGAATACCTGGAGAAGCGTTTTCAATCCCATTTATCCGGAAAATAAAGAAAGCTTGTTCAAAACCGGTTCTTTATCCACTCCTTCAAACAGTAATTCTTCTCCGTTAAAATTGGCCCAACCTGTTGATAAGGTAAAAGTATTAATCCCCGTTTTCCCGGGCACCAATTGCGAATATGATACGGCGAGGGCTTTTGAAGAAGCCGGTGCCGAAACACGTATCTTCGTTTTCCGCAACCAGGATGCCAAAGAGATCGAAGCTTCGATCGAGGAGATGGCACGGCTGATCGAGGATTCCCATATATTGGCATTAAGCGGCGGTTTCAGTGCGGGGGATGAACCTGACGGCAGCGGAAAGTATATTGCCAATATTTTGAATAACAGTAAAATAAAATCAGCCATAGAATCCCTGTTAAGCAAGGATTATCTTATTATAGGTATTTGCAACGGGTTCCAGGCGCTGGTAAAATCCGGATTATTGCCATTTGGGAAAATAGGACAGGTCACTCCCGAATCCCCTACCCTGACCAGGAATGATATTAACAGGCATGTATCCCATATTACCAAAACGGTAGTGGCTTCCAACCAGTCGCCATGGCTCCGTTCTTTCCAAACCGGTGAAGTCCATCATATAGCGATCAGTCATGGAGAAGGCAAATTCGTAGTTAGCGAGGAAATGGCGCGGGAACTGTTTGAGAACGGACAAGTGGCGTTCCAATATTGTGATTTCAACGGGAAGCCGAGTATGGAAGCGTCCCATAATCCGAACGGTTCTTATTATGCCATCGAAGGAATTGTGTCACCATGCGGCAAAATATTAGGAAAAATGGGCCATAGCGAACGAAAAGGGGATCATCTTTATCTCAATATCCCCGGAAATAAGAACCAGCCTATTTTTGACAACGCGATTCGGTATTTACAAGGAAAAGACTAAGGGAAATTAACAGGAATATGGAAAAACGTGAATTTTTATACGACGGAAAAGCAAAACAGCTTTATGCTACCGACAGCCCCGACCTTATCATCATGTTATACAAAGATGACGCTTCCGCTTATAACGGGATTAAAAGATCTTCGATCCGTAATAAGGGCATTTTTAATAATAAAATAACCGAAATTATATACAGGGAACTCGAAAAAAAAGGTATTCACACCCATTTTGTGGAACGGCTGGATGATTATAATCAACTTTGCAGAAAAGTGGATATAATCCCCATGGAGTTTATTATCCGGAATGTGGTAGCCGGTTCGCTTGCGCGCAGGCTGGATATTGAGGAAGGAACCGTCCTTGCGAATCCTATCTACGAACTTTGCTATAAAAACGACGAACTAAGGGATCCTTTCATCAATGAATCACATGCCCTGGCCCTGGGACTGGTCACCAAACCCGAACTAAAAGCAATCGCCGAGATTGCCGACCGGATAAACCAAATATTGATTGAGATGTTTGATAAGATAGGGATTATTGTCGTTGACTTTAAACTGGAATTCGGCAGGGATAAAAACGGAAATCTGATCCTGGCGGATGAAATATCTCCCGATAGTGCACGTTTTTGGGATAAAGCGACTAAAAATAAGCTGGACAAAGACAGGTTCCGGAAAGACATGGGAAAAATTGAAGAATCTTACCGGGAAGTATTGGAAAGGCTTCAGTCGATAGACACTAATAATCCGGATAAATAGTAGAAATACCATAAACACAAATTCCATGAAAAAATTGCAGTATTTTCCTTCAAGCATCAATGAAGAGTGTGGTGTATTCGGCGTATTCGATTGTGAAAATGCCGCAGAACTCACCTATTACGGTCTCCATGCCTTACAACACCGCGGGCAGGAAGGTTGTGGCATTGCCACGGCCAATGGGACCGAAATGTTCAGGGAAAGAGGTGAAGGATTGGTTACTGAAATTTTTTCCCAGCAAAAACTGGACAAACTGGAAGGACGGCTGTCGATAGGACATGTAAGATATTCCACAGCGGGCGGAAGTGGCATAGATAATGTGCAACCTTTCCTTTTCCGTCATTATACCGGGGATTTCGCTTTATGTCACAACGGCAATATCGTCAACTCCCGCGGATTAAAGATGATGCTCGAGCAACAGGGTTCCATTTTCCAATCCACCTCCGATACGGAAATCCTGGCCCACCTCATCAAGATGGACCGCCGTAAAGACAGGCTCGCCGCCATAGTAGAAGCCCTTAACATGATTGAAGGCGCCTATGCTTTCCTTATCATGTCTCCATCCAAATTATTTATCTGTCGTGATAAAAACGGCTTAAGGCCGCTATCATTGGGTATTTTAAACGGAGGATACGTCGTTTCAAGTGAAACCTGTGCTTTCGAAGCTGTCGGAGCCACTTTTTTAAGGGATGTGGAGCCGGGAGAGATGATCATCCTGGAAAAAGGAAAAGAACCCGCTTCCTTTTATTTTTCCGAAGGGATTTCCCATAAAATGTGCGCGATGGAATACATCTATTTCGCGCGTCCGGACAGTGATATTGAAGGGACTAACGTACATTCGTTCAGGAAAAACTGCGGTAAATTATTAGCCCAGCTTTATCCTGTCGATGCCGATATCGTGATCGGCGTACCTGATTCTTCCACTTCTGCTTCCATCGGTTATGCGGAGGAAAGCGGCATTCCCTATGAAATGGGATTGATAAAAAATAAATACGTAGGCAGGACATTCATCCAACCGTCCCAGGAATTAAGGGAAAAAGGAGTCCGGCTCAAACTGAGTCCCGTTCGTTCTATTGTAAACGGAAAACGTGTCGTGATGATCGACGACTCTATCGTACGCGGCACTACATCGAAAAGGATCATCAAAATGCTCCGGGAAGCCGGAGCCAAAGAAATCCACGTCCGTATCGCCTGCCCTCCGATGCGTCATCCCTGCTTTTACGGAATTGACACTTCTACTTACGACGAACTGATCAGCGCTACCAGGACCGAAGAAGAAGTTCGGGAGATCATAGGTGCCGATTCGCTCCATTTTCTTACGGAAGAAGGATTATTGATCGCCGGGAACCGTAGCGACCTGTGCGTGGCCTGTTACAACGGATGCTATCCGACACACCTTTACCAGACCAAATACGAGTTTAATACCGAAGGTAAGTTCTAACATTAGGGCATACCAGGCAATATTACAAAAAATATAATTGTTCTTCAACTATCCTGCATGATATTCCTGTAATAAGTAATGGTATTTTACGTTAATGCTTTATTAACATACATGCAACGCTTAATTTTTATCCTTATCTTTGCAACCCAAAAATTTTAACATGTTAGGAATACAATTAATACGTGAAAATCCTGAGTTGGTCATTGAAAGACTGAAAGTAAAGAACTTTGCAGCCGAAGACATGGTTAGCAAAATTTTAACATTAGACGCGGAGATAAGAAATCAAAAGAAATCCCTGGACGATAATCTTATGGAACAGAACCGCAGTTCCAAAGAGATCGGGGTCCTTTTTAAAGAAGGTAAAACCGAAGAAGCCGGTAACTTAAAATCAAAAATCGCAAGTTTAAAAACCGATGAAAAAGATTTACAGGCAGCGCTCTCGGTTAACGAACAGGAATTGAACGATATTTTGGTACAATTACCTAATATACCTCATACCTCCGTTCCCTGCGGTAAGGGTGCCGAGGAAAACGAGATCCTATACCAGGAAGGAGAAATCGGGCCAAATCCGGGATCATTAGTTCCGCATTGGGAACTGGTAAAAAAATATGACATTATAGATTTTGATCTGGGCAGCAAGATCACCGGAGCTGGATTTCCCGTTTATAAAGGGAAAGGAGCGAAATTACAACGGGCTCTCATCAATTTCTTCCTGGATAAAGCTTTGGAGGAAGGTTACCAGGAAATTCAGCCTCCTTATATGGTTAATGAAAATTCAGCTTACGCCACCGGACAACTTCCTGATAAAGAAGGACAAATGTACCATATCACTCTTGATAACCTTTACATGATACCCACGGCGGAAGTCCCTGTTACGAATATTTACCGCGATGTTATTTTGAAAGAAAGTGATTTTCCGGTCAAACATTGTGCTTATTCGGCTTGTTTTCGTCGGGAAGCAGGATCTTACGGGAAAGATGTCCGGGGATTGAACCGGCTGCACCAGTTCGACAAAGTGGAAATCGTACAGATCGTGCATCCCGACCGTTCTTATGAAACACTGGAAGGAATGAAGGAATATGCGGTTTCTCTTTTACAGGAGTTAGGCCTGCCTTTCAGAGTGCTTCGATTATGCGGCGGTGATATGAGCTTCACATCCGCGCTTACCTACGACCTTGAAGTTTACTCGATGGCACAGGAAAGATGGCTGGAAGTCAGCTCCGTTTCCAATTTCGAAAATTTCCAGTCTAACAGGATGAAATTACGGTTAAAGGATGAAAACGGCAAACCAAGACTGGCGCATACGCTTAACGGAAGCGCGCTGGCACTTCCCAGGGTATTGGCAGCCCTATTGGAAAATAATCAGACTGAAAAGGGAATCATAATACCGGAACCCTTACGGAAATATACCGGATTTACGATGATAGATTAAAATGGTTAAAAGATTTTTATTCATATTGCTTATTATTTGCTCTTCCGCATTCGCCGGAATAGCCCAGACACGGTCTGAAGAACAATTGGGTATACAATATTTTCAAAATAAAGAATATGAAAAGGCAGTAGAGATTTTTTCGAAAATATATAACAAGAACCCCAATTCATATATTTATTATTACTATTGCCAGTCTCTTATTGAACTTGAAGATTATAAAGAGGCTGAGAAGCTCATTAAAAAACAACAACGGCAGCAACCTAATGTCCAGCGCTATAAAATCGACCTGGGATATATTTACGAGTTATCAGGAGAAAGGATAAAGGCACAAAAAGAATATGAGAATGCCATTAAGAATTTACCGGCTAACGAAAATTCCATCAAAGAATTATATAACGCCTTCTTATCTAAAAGATTGAATGAATATGCGATTCAAACTTTAATTAAAGGAAGAAAATTACTCAACAATAATATTGCTTTTTCTACGGAATTAACCAATATCTATATCCGTTTAAACCAGATTGATAAAGTAATCGATGAAGCAATGGCGCTGGTGAGCTATGATGCACCTGAAAACATCCCTTATGCGGAAGCGATCCTTCAAAATCTCATCCTCGAAGATGAAAACCAGCAGAATTATCTAAAAATCAGGACCACTCTTCAAAAGAATATACAAAAGTCTCCGGGTAACTTCGCTTATCCTGCTTTATTATTCTGGCTTCATAAATTAAATAAAGAATATCCCGAAGCCCTGATACTTGCCAAATCCATAGACAGGCGAGAGAAAGGAAACGGAGAGATCATTTTTAACCTTGCCAGGGAAGCAGCGGACAACCGGGAATATCAGACCGCCATCGAAGCGCTCAATTTTGTGATCGGTAAAGGCCCTAAATCGGATCTGTATACCACAGCGAAATTTGAATTGCTGAACGTTAAATATAAAAACCTGACTTCCGTTTCCCCGGTTAAAATGGCGGATGCCATGCTACTGGAAAAAGAATTTAAAAAAGTACTGGATGAATACGGATTACATTCCGGCACTTCGGAATGGGTCCGCAAATATGCCCATTTGCTCACCTTTTACGTGAATAAACCGGATGAAGCGATCGACATTCTCAATCAGGCCATTCAAAGTTCGGAAAGAGACCCGAGACAAAAGGCGGTTTACAAAATCGACCTGGCAGACATTGAACTATACAGGGGAAATGTATGGGATGCCACTTTGTTATATTCACAGGTCGACAAAGACTTACCCAACGATACAATCGGACAGACGGCGAAATTCAAAAACGCCAAGCTATCTTTTTACATAGGGGAATTCAACTGGGCCAAAAGCCAGTTGGATGTTTTAAGGGCGGCTACCTCAAAATTAATCGCCAATGATGCGATGTATTTTTCATTGTTGATTTCGGATAACGAAGAAGATGAAGAAGATATGGATGAGGAAGAACAGGAATTCCTTTTTTCCTCCGGTAACAATAACCAGCCTTTACGATATTACGCCCGTGCGGATTTTCTGCGTTTCCAGAATAAAGATGAGGATGCCCTTAAATTACTGGATTCAATCCTGCTTATCGCACCTTACGGTTCGCTGGTGGATGATGTTCTGTTCCAGAAAGCCCAGATCGCCATAAGGCAGAAAGATTATCTGGGCGCGGAATTGTTGCTCAAAAAATTATTGGAAGGACATGCTTACGATATCTTAGGGGATGATGCGACATTCCTGCTGGCCGAACTATATGAATATTACCTGAAGGATATTCCCCGCGCGATGGAATATTACCAGAAAGTAATGAAAGATTACCCCGGCAGTCTTTTTGTAATTGATGCCAGGAAACGATTTAGGGCATTAAGGGGCGATAACATATAATCCATGATGAAAGTTACGCCGAAGAAAAGATTAGGGCAGCATTTCCTCAAAAATGAAGAGACGGCACAACGTATCGTGAATGCAAGACAATCCGCGAACCGTAATGTACTGGAAATTGGCCCCGGTATGGGTGTACTTACCAAATACCTGATAGAACAACCTGATATTTCCCTGACCGTAGTGGAACTTGATGAAGAATCAGTGGAATATCTCAAAAATCATTATCCCGGTTTAACTCCTCATATTCTTTCCTGTGATTTCCTTTCGCTTTCACTCACCGATCTTTACCAGGACCCGGTGACGATCATTGGGAATTTCCCTTACAATATATCTTCTCAAATATTATTTAAATTGCTGGAAAATAAAGACCTTACAACCGAATTGGTCGGTCTGTTCCAGAAAGAAGTTGCGGAACGGATATCGTCATTACCCGGAAAAAAAAGTTATGGGATACTGAGTGTATTGATCCAGGCTTTTTTTGATGTGGAGTATCTTTTTACAATTGGCGAAGAACAGTTTATACCTCCTCCTAAAGTAAAATCAGCGGTCATCAGGGTGACCAGGAATCCCGATAAAAGGCTGGCCTGTGAGGAGAATTTATTTAAGAATGTGGTAAAAACGGCTTTTAACCAAAGAAGGAAAACTCTACGAAATTCCTTAAAATCTTTCAAGTTTCAACCAGGATTTATAACTGACCCCATCTTTAATTTACGTCCGGAACAACTTAGCGTTGAGGAATTCGAGAGAATCTGTATGGGGATAGAAGTTTAATATTGGTAGAGTTATAGTTTATTTCTCTTCATATCAGATTATTTTGGATAATCTCATCATTCTCCTAAAGAATTGGCAAGACATTATTTAGCTGTCTTACAATATCAAATTAACCGGCTATTCCTTCGACAAACTTAGCCGACAGAGTATAAAATTATAGTTGTCATCCTGGCGAAGCGAAGGATCTTAAAAAAACCGGTTACTATAGTCTTAGAAAAAAAATCCCAAATTAAAAGAGGACAATGTTTTCACTGTCCTCTTTATTTCTGATATTATTTATTTATAATTATTTTCTTATGGATCGGTTCTCCGGTGTTTTGGTATAATTTGAAATAATAAATCCCATTTGAATAAGAAGATACATTGATCGTGTTTACTTTATTGGTTATGGTTTGCATTAATTGTCCCGTAACATTAAATATTTCAACTTTTTGTATATTATCTCCTGTGATCCTTACCATATCCGAAGCGGGATTAGGTCCAACCATCACTTTTTCTTTAGAGAACTCCCCTATACCAATTGTACAGGCCTCATTGGTTTTGCAAATTTTTGAAGACAGTTCGTCGCCAACCTTCGTTTGCACACACCAGTTGTGAACATCGGTCAAATCAGCAGTATAGGATAATTGGGTGGTGCCGGTCAATACGGCTACATTATCCTTGTATAGATTAAAAGTAGGATTATCAACGCCGGCAGGCGGCTCCCAACTGATCGTGAAATTACAACCTGCGTTTTTAGTTATGGTAAAATTAACAGGTACCGGTATGGAAGACATTTCGCTTATAATGGCAAATGAAGCCGGATAGTCCGGTAAAGTAGCCAAAAGTGTAGTTTCACCGGTTGTTTTATCTACTTTTTCCATTGTGTTGATTTCCGATCCATCACGTATTATTCTTTTATTCCAGTACAGTTCATTGGTTTCACGGTCGATCTCAAGGTTCTGCATATAAGTTACCTCATCATTATGATTCCCTTCCCGACTCGTAATTTCCGTGAATACACCGGTAGTCAGATCAAGTGTTCCGAAAGGTGCACGTGCCTTTTTGGTAATAGCCTGGGCATAACATATACCGTCATTGTCAATAGCAATAGTATATACGGTATCTACTCTGGCAATCTCGGTGGTTTCACCGGTAATTAGATCAATTCGGAACAATTCATTATACCAGGTCGTAACATAAACCTGATCATCAACAGGATTCCATGCGAGTCCGGTACCGTCTGATCCAATAAGGTTATCAACTATAACCACATCGTCCGTAGCCGGATCGATCTTCATTAATCCGGGAAAGGGAAAAGGCTCTCCATCTCCCCAACCATCAATGTATTCCACATATATGGCATAGATATTACCATTAACGTATTCCATAGATTGGATGTCAATATCACCATCGGGTTGATAGATATGAGTCCATTGGGTGAGGTTATTCATGGTGGTTTTATAGATACCGTTTACTTCCGTGCCGATATATACCGGAGAGGTTAAACCCCGGGAAGGATTTGCTAACGGTAACGGATTTTCCTTTATAAGATGATTTGGCGAATCCACAGCACGCCTGGAATGATTTTGTGCACTTAGGCCAAAAGAGCAGAAGAGAAAACATACTGCCATTAAACTTGTAATTCGGGTAAATTTAGTTTTCATAATAATGGATTATTTTTATAATTGAATTTTAACTTTACAAAGATAATAAAACCTTTAGATTTAAAATGGCAAAAAAATCATTTTATACCATCATTTTGCTATAATAATCATGCTTCTTGTATTTACGGATTACTTATCGAAAAAAATCTTATTTTTGCCGCAATAATCGGCTTATGAAGTTATTGGTTGTGCTTTCCCGCTTTCCTTATCCACTCGTAAAAGGCGATAAGTTACGGGCTTTCCACCAATTAAAATATCTTTCCCGGCATCACGAAATATATTTGGTTACGCTCAATGACCAGAGGCTTCCCGAAGAAGATATCGATATAGTAAAATCCTTCTGTAAAGAGCTGCATATCATTAAATTAAACTGGCGGACCAAATTCGTTCATCTTCTGTTTTTTCTCTTCAAAGGACTTCCCCTTCAATGCGGTTATTTTTACAGCCGAAAAGCAAGAAAGATAATCGCCAACCTTATTGATACCATAAAACCCGATCATATTTACGGCCAGATGGTAAGGGTTGCCGAATATATCAAAACCGCACCTGTCGGGAAAACCATCGATTACCAGGATGTTTTATCAAAAGGTATTTACCGGAGATATAAAAAAGCATCATTTTTCGTGAAACCATTCCTTTACCTGGAATATAAAAGGCTGATCCGTTACGAAGCGGCGGTCTTTCCCTATTTTGATCACCATACCATTATTACGGGCGTGGACCGTGACCTGATCCCGCATCCTGAATTCCAGAAAATAGAAGTGGTGGCCAACGGCGTTGATTTTGATAAATACGCCTATAAAGGACAACCTAAAATTTATGACCTGATCTTTACAGGAAATATGGGTTACGCTCCCAATATTGACGCCGCCGAATATCTGGCCAGGCAAATTTTTCCGGAATTGAAAAAGAGTTTTCCGGAAATCACCCTGGTGATCTGCGGGGCCAATCCGTCTTATAAAATAAGGGCGCTGGCGGATCGCCATATTACGGTTACGGGTTGGGTGGATTCTATTGCGGACTATTACGCGCAATCCAGAATTTTTATTGCTCCCATGCAAATGGGAACCGGTCTGCAAAACAAAATACTCGAAGCCATGGCTACGGGACTGCCTTGTATTACTTCCTCTCTGGCGGGAAAACCACTGGAAAATATAAAATCCGGTAAAGAGATTATTATTTGTAACTCCACTACCGGTTATGTGGAATCCGTCGCTTTACTTCTCAATGATCCCGATTTATACCGGGAGATGGGAATGAACGGATTGTCTTTCGCTCAGGCTAATTACAATTGGGAAAATACCACAAAAAAACTGGAGAATATCATGATGGGAATTCAACAGGATTTTTCCACTAATAAATAAAGTAGCAATTATTATTTCCATACTTCAAATATTTTTTTCTTATCTTTGCTTCTCTGTCCGCAAGATAGACAAAAAACATTACAATCTGAAATTCAGCGCTTTGACCTCAGATTCTACCATATACTATCCATTCCGGTAAAATAATTTTATAACATCAATTTGATACACAACCCTTGACCAAAACCTTTGCAGAAATAGAAAGTATAATAGGATCGGACGGGAATAAATTCCACGATTATATCGGTAAATTCCTGCATGCGGAGGTATTGGCGCTTGTGGAATCCCTGATGAAGCATACACATGTATATTTATATAACGGCCTGATAAATAATTTTTTTCTTAGAAAACAGTTACCGCAAAAAAGCAATATTTTATTCGACGGATACCTTAATCTTTTCAAGTTTTTGGAACCTTATGATTTCGAAGTAAATGAAACGGGGGGTTACCATGTAAACATAGCAGGAGAGGAAGTTAATTTATGGTGCATCAAAGAATTATGGTCGGTAAAAATGAACCAGCCGGAAATTGAAGGAATGCTGGCCCATCATATTCCGCATATATCATTATTTAACTTGTCATCCATTATTTATTCTTTCAATAAAAAGAAATTCTACTATACGCGGGAATACATTCAGTTCCTCAGGACTAAAGAGCTGGATTTTAGGTATGAAAACCAGGATTGTAATCCGTTGGCTATTGTTTTTACATTTTATTATGTGGATCAGTATAAGATAAAAATCGGACTAAGGCTTAAAAGTTATCTGAAAATAATCTACCCGGAATGTCTCAAAGAATGTGACCGGTTCCAGATGGATTATTTCGGTAAGATCCTCTATCCCCAGTTTGAATTAAAAAGAAGAATTGAAAATTTATAAATTATAATTTATTTGGTCAATATGAAAAAATCCATTTTTTTATTTAGAGTTTTTCCTATTATTATGCTTTTTATCTGCACAACAGGCTGTAAGAAAGAACCGGAATACAACCCGAAAAAGAAAATAGAGAGTATCTATTACGCGTATCAGAGCACGGGAGAAGATAATCTGCCCAAAACATTAAAGGAAAAATGGATCTGGGATAATAATACATTAAGCCGGATAGAACATTGGAAAGAAGGGAGAATTGATTATACCCAGAATTTTATTTACGATAATAAATTACTCTCCCAAATCACCATGGACGAGATTACCTGTAAATTCAGATACGGTAAATCGGAACTTGAAGAAATGGAAATATTTGAAAACAATCAACTGATAACCAAATTTATTGTAACCGAAAGGAGTAATAAAAAAATATCGAAATTAGTGATCAAGGATATTATGGCGGATCCGTCCAAGTCAGGCCATGATTTTACGGCAAAGTTATCTTCCGCCATCAGGTTCCTTATCCCTGACCGGAATGAGAATCAACTACAGGAACAATTAGGACATATTTTTTCCCAATCTACTGCGAAATCGGAATTAAGATCTTATACGGTCGAATTTATTTACCAAAAAAATAATATCGTAGAAGAAAAATGGTACCATGAAAACGGAGTGGACCGTTTTACTTATACGTATGACAATAAAAATAATCCTTACTATAACGCTTATTTAGACATGGTGGACGGTTACCGGGAAGATATCAACACGACTTTTTCCAAGAATAACGTATTGACCTGTATAAAACCGGGTAATAACAGGATCAACTATACTTACGAATATAATGGGAAATGGCCCGTAAAAAAGACATGCTTTATCCCGATGTCGTCATATCAGGGACCTTCATGGACCAACAGGGAAATCTATTATTACGAATATCAATAACGACCCTGCGGATCAATATTGGTCTACCGGAAGCGGTTCATCTATTTTCTCGTGCCACGGCAAGCCATACTTTCCGATTTCAGCCATAAACGGATCCGGATCGAATTGTTCCACATTGAAAACGCCGCTATCCATCCATTTACCTTCCAGCATCATTTTGGCGCCTAACATGGCGGGAACTCCTGTGGTATAAGAAACGGCCTGGGCCCCTACTTCCTTGAAAGCAGCTTCATGATCGCAGTTGTTCCATACATAATATGTTCTTTCTTTTCCGTCTTTTATCCCTTTGATCTGACATCCGATGGAGGTCTCTCCTTTATAACCTTCTCCTAAAGAAGACGGTTCGGGAAGTACGGCTTTCAGGAATTGGAGCGGTACGATTTCCATACCCTGATAAACGATAGGTTTAATACTGGTCATTCCGACTTCCTGAAGGACATTGAGTACCGTAATATATTTTTGTCCGAAAGTCATCCAGAAACGGGCACGTTTCAGGGACGGGTAATGCTTTACCAATGATTCCAGTTCTTCGTGATATAAAAGATAAGATTCCCTTTCCCCGATATTGGGATAATTAATCGGTTTATGGATGGACATCGGCTCTATTTCAACCCATTGTCCGTTTTCCCAATATTTACCTTTTTGGGTAATTTCCCGGATGTTGATCTCAGGATTAAAATTGGTGGCAAAAGATTTTCCGTGGTCACCCGCATTGCAATCGACGATATCCAGAAAACGGATCTCATCGAAATGATGCTTGGCCGCATAGGCTGTATAGATACTGGTCACTCCCGGGTCAAAACCGCAGCCGAGTAAAGCCATAATACCGGCCTCTTTAAACCGCCCGTGATACGCCCATTGCCATTTATATTCGAACTTGGCTTCTTCTTTGGGTTCATAATTGGCAGTATCCAGGTAATGGGTACCGGTAGCCAGGCAGGCTTCCATCAGATGTAAATCCTGATAAGGAAGCGCCACATTAATTAACAAATCAGGTTTGAAACTATTGATCAGCGCAATCGTTTCCTGTACATTATCCGCATCCACCTTAGCGGTACGTATTTTATTGTTACCGACCGCCTTCGCGATCTGGTCAGCCTTTTCCAGTGTTCTGCTTGCCAACATAATTTCCGTGAAAACTTGCGGCACTGCCGCACATTTGTGAGCTACCACAGATCCAACTCCACCGGCTCCGATAATCAATACTTTTGCCATATGCTATATTCTTAATTTTATATTATGAATTTGCAAATTTACACAATTTTTTGATGCAAATACTCTAATTCCGTTATCAATAAATAAACGGAAAAACCCTTTTCAGGTTTTTACCTTTCATTTCTTCTCCAAATTCCAACTGGTATTTCTTATATATCGAACGCGCCCGCGGAACCAGATTGGCAAAAGTCCACAGGAAGAAAACAAATCCGGACAGAGACCAGGTCAGGATAGCGAAACCGAGCCATTCGATAATTTCCCCAAAATAATTGGCACTCGTCACATAATCGAATACACCGCCTTTTGGCAGGTAATGCTTCCTGTCTTCGTCGCTCTTCCTCAGATTCCGGATAATATGATCTGAATGTATATTAATACAAAAACCGGTAATAAACAAGGCAAGGCCGATAATAAATTGCGGTGACCAAAGCCAGCTCACGGGATAAGGATCGGGATTGGTACGGTAAGCTTCGAAAAATATCCAGTATCCCTGCATCATGGCATTGAGTATATTGAAACATAGTCCCATGAGCATTATCGTCAAAGGCATTTTATTTTTTCCTTTGATCAGGAATGGAAATATGAATACCCGCTCGAAATAATGTATTTCGAAAATGATCAGGAATACCAGAGGTGTAATGTCGAACCGGTGCGGTGAACATAACCATATAATGATCATAGCCATGAATATGGGGAATTCCATGCAAAACCATGCGGTTTTATTATTGATGGCCTTTCCCCACCTGGGATTCAGCAGCATACCGTAACCGGCCTCCACATAATTAAGGGCGATGAATACCACAACGGCCAAAACGATCATCACCCCCAAATAAATATAAAAAGCTGTTATCATTCAAAAACGATTTCCATAGGAAGACGCGCCTGGATTCCCGACGCATTCATCACTTGTCTGTAAGCGGCATAAGTAAAATAGAGATCACCCAATTGAGCCTTTACGGAAGCGTCGACAGCCTCATCCTTATCTCTTCCCAGTAAAATACTAAACCAATCCTGCTGTTTCGGATAATATTCAAGAGAATAATCTGATAATTTGGCCATTCTGGCCGCTGCCGCAACAGCATCTTCTATACTGCCTAACTGGTCAACGAGGCCTATATCCATGGCATCGGCGCCGGCCCAGACCCTGCCCTGCCCGATCTCATCCACTTTCTCGACGGTCATATTTCTACCCGTAGCCACCCGTTGAGTAAACGTTGCATAGATATCTTCAACTGAAACCTGCATTTTCTTCAATTCCACTTCATCCAGTTTACGAAAACCGGTGGCGTAGTCTGCATGCGGATTTGTTTTAACCACATCTACCGTAACACCTAATTTATTTTTCAGGAAATTCTGAAGACTCGGTATAATGCCGAAAACCCCGATAGAACCGGTTAGTGTATTGGGTTGGGCGATAATCATGTCTGCGTTGCAGGCAATGTAATACCCTCCCGATGCGGCATAATCGCCCATAGAGGCAATCACGATCTTACCGGCTTTTTTCGCCGCTTCAATTTCACTCCAGATCACTTCCGAAGCCAAAGCACTTCCTCCGGGGGAATTGATACGTAAAACGATCGCTTTAACCTTATCATCCTGATAAGCTTTCCGAAGCGTTTTGGTCAGCGATTCCGAACCGATCTGGCTATTGGTTCCTTTCCCGTCTACAATATCTCCGACGGCATAGACAAGGGCAATCTTATCCGCTGAAGCACGGGAGGGATTTTTGACGGTTTTTCTATATTCGGATAATGAAATAAGGTCCAGGTCATTATCTTCCTGTACACCGACCAATTGTTTCAGTTGGGATTCTACCTGCGGGGCATAGTTCAATTCGTCGACCAGCTTCAAATATCGTGCACTTTCAGCATTCTCGCAAAGAAGATTCGTTGCGATGAGATCAAGGGAATCCCGGCTGATACGGCGGGATTTTTCTATATGTCCCAACATAGTATTCCAAATTGTATTGGAAAGTAATGTTAATTGAGCCCTGTTCGCTTCACTCATTTTGTCCAGGGTATAAGGTTCCACCGCGCTCTTAAATTCCCCGTGGCGGATCACCTGTATATCCAGGTTTAATTTATCAATCAATCCTTTAAAGAATAAAGTTTGGAAAGCTACACCCCTGAAATCAAGACTTCCCATCGGATTCAATATGATTTTATCGGCCACAGAAACCAGATAATAACCTCCCTGACTTAAATAATCGCTGTAAGCATATATAAATTTACCGGAATCCCTGAATTTTTCAAGGGCACCCCTGATTTCCTGGATTGTGGCTGGCGAAGCATTAACAGATGAAAGGTTCAAGTAGATTCCCCTGATTTTGTTATCGGTAGCGGCATTATCGATGCAAGCCAGAATATCATCCAATCCGCTGGTAGCATTCCCATATAACAATGGAAAGTCCATATCATCGAAAGGAGTTGAAACAGACCGTTCGACGATCTGGTTCGGTAATGTTATTTTCAGAATACTATTATTTTTGACTGCAGGAGCAGAAGGGGTAAAAGCCGCGATCATTCCTATCGTAAGAAATACGGAAAGAAGAAAAAACAGGATAGATATGAACAGGAAGCCGACCATGGTGCCGAAAACTACACGCCAGAATTTCCTGGCATTGGACTCAGGCTTTACAAAGGGATACTGATTTTCAGGATACATGATATTTAAATTAATTTATATTTTTTACATTCTAAGAACATGCAATAATACGAAAAATATCTATTTCTTATGATGAATCTACTTTATCATATTACCTGACCGGTAAATAGAAAAAAGGCTATCAGGGTTGTTCCTGATAGCCTTTAAAAATTTATGGTTAAACTATATTTACCTAACTATATTTTTGAATTCGTTATCGTTACGATATTTTTTGAATTCAGGATCTTTTTGTGCTTTCTGCGCAAAACTGCGATCCATATCTATGGAAGTTTTCAATGCTGAGAATACTTCGGCCTGATTATTGGTACGGGCAGCCAGAACAGCCTGTAAATAATACACTTTTGCATCTTTATTAGGAATACAATCCAAAGTAGTTTTGGCAGCGGCGTATTCTTTATTCACCAACTGGGATAATGCCATATTGAAATCACAATGTTTGTTGTTCATCATTTTCTGTGCATTGGCATAATCGCCTTTCAATATCTCATAAGCACCCAGGTTATAATTCTGGTTGATCGGGTGGGTAGAAGCGCGGTGTGATTCTTCAAATCTGGTTTTAGCTTCATTTACATTTCCCGAAAGGAATTCAACCAATGCCATATTATTAAGTATAATGCCATTACTTGGAGAAATAGCATTAGCTTTATTCAAATTACTTTTCGCAGTATTTAAAAGCGCGACATCCCTTGTATTCAGGTAACCATCGATATTGACAACCGCTAAATTATTGAATGCCCTCCAGTCTTTCTGTGCAATTTCGTCCTCCACCAATGCCGTATAAATACGTTCTTTTTCTTTGATATCTTTCGTTAGTGTAGCCGCATAAAGTCTTTCAGAAAGAGATAATTCCTGCGGGGAAGAGATTACCAATTCCCTGATCTGGTCGTCATTGTATTTATTTTTATTACAAACAAGGGTAATTTCAGCTCTTCTGAGAGGAGGGAGGATCATTTCTTTGATTTCATTGTAGATATCGGTCATCTCCCTGATTTTCTGTTCTCTTTGAGCGCTGTTGGGTTGTGAACGCACGATATTCAAAATTTGATTTTTTTCTGCGATATTGGATCTTTCAACAGCAGCTTCGAAACCGCTCCAGTCTTCACCGTTAGCATGGTTTTCAAACACAAGTTCCGGTTTTTGAAGATCTTTCGGTTTTATATTATTTTTCTTGGCATAATCGTTCCAATATTTATTGTATTGTTCGGTGAACCATTTTTTACCTTGTTCAAAACGTTTTTCCGATAAGCCCTGGTTGCGGGATTCTTCACCTTCCGGAGATGCCCATCCGTATATTACCACTTTGTCGATCACACGGCCTTCGTTAAGAAAATCCACGAATTTCTTGATTCTTTCCTTTGCTGCCTCGTCGCGGTTTAATTTGAGGTTCCAGTTAAGGTTGGACATGTTTACCTCAAAATAAATAACTGCTGTTTCCGTAAGGAATTCAGGCCTGTACTGGTGAGGTGCGTTAACGAAATAAGAACCGTTTCCGGTAATTTTCCCGTCATAATCACTTTCGGCGAATTCAGGGAAAAGGGAAATAAAAGAAGAGGTATTATAAATTCCTTCTCCTAAGTTACGCGGAGCCATTTGTTGTGATTGTTTTCCCATGGAGATGGTCGATACGGCGCTTACCTGCGCATTCAGATAATCCTCCTGGAATTCGAATGATCCGTTCTTGGAAAAATTTCCGCCATTTTTATATGAAATAACAGTTCCGGGAACTTTTGCCTTTTCTCCTACCAAGGTAATTTTATCCATACTTTTGGTTACGGTTTCTCCATTGGCGTTTTCATATACCATATAAGGCACGTCGATTTCCATTACCGCTTTTTTCTTTAAATATTTAGGAGGAATAGAACCTTTTATCGTATAATCAACTTTTCCGCCTCTGTTTTCCAGATCGCGGTTTTCCAGTTGTATATCTACCTGCGGATAATTCTTGACCATTTTATTGATACCGCACCCACCTATCATAAGTGCCAGGATGCTCACTAAAGCAATTAATTTTGAAGTTTTCATGTGTAATGTGTTTTTATTGAATTTTGGTTTGTTATATACGGCGCAAATATACATTATTATTTTAAATGAATAAAATTCATTAATGAAAAGTTATTTATTGCTATTGTGCCGTTTTGAAGCACAATTACATAATTTATTGGATAAAAAAGAACAATAAATAAGACCCTTTAACTAAACTTGCAGAAAGTGTCAAAGAACCAGTAAATTACATCCACGAATCTCAGCCTGGTCGGTTCTTCCCAATATTTCCGTACCTTCCTGTCTTTTTCTTCCTAGATCATCCGAAGCGATAAACGAACAGGAGTATATATTGGCAAGATCAATAATATTAACAACTCCTGTTTCTAAATGTTCGGAATAAAAAAGGGGATCTTTTTCATCGCGGAGTATTACTTTCATCCATGGCGGCGTAAGAAAAACATTATTTCCGTAGCTATACGCCTGGGATAATAATTCACACATCCCGTATTCAGAATGGACTGCGTCGACTCCGAAAGCCCGCCGGATACGGTCATGCGCTTCTTCTTTGACCAATTCTTTACCTCTTCCTTTCATGCCTCCCGTTTCCATAATGATCAATCCGGGAAAAGCAATTCGATATAATTCCGCAAAATCGAGTAATGCGAAAGTGACACCGAAAAGAATTACCTTCTTCCGTTGGTTCTTCAAATGCTGCAAGGTTTGATATAGAGCCGGATAATCATAAAGGTAAAATCCGTTTTCCGGTTGTCCTGAACTTTGCATAAGCTCATGGACCATAAAGACAAGCGAAGAGTTGTCACGTTCAAGGTAATGGGGCAAAAGGGCCAGGATTACATATTGCGCGGGATCACCGTAAAAGAACCGGAAACCTTCCGTAAAACTTTTCCTGTATAATCGTAAGTCTTTAACAAGATGCCGGGAAGGTTTCATTCCCGTGGTGGTACTGCTGTGAAAAATGATTTCAGGATCAAAAGAGCCGGTCCTGACCTCATGGGTCTTAAAAAAGCCGATAGGAAGGAACGGTATTTCATCCCATTTTTCCACATTATCAGGAGATTTGGACAAATATCCGCAATAGTCCTGATATACCTGATTATGGTGATACTGGTATTCGAAAATGCGCAATGAAAGGTCAGCAAATGTTTCCGGAGTATGAGTATTAAAAATCTGTTCTTCTAAATGAAGCATTTGTATTTACTGTTTTACGACATTTCTCCGGTACCTGATTCTCCTGACCAGATTCATAACTATACCCAATATGATGATGATCAATAAGGGAACGGCAATATTAAGGACTGTATAAAAAGTCTTTTCCTGCTGCACCTTTACTTTACTCAATGCTCCGATCTTAAAATTTTTGGCCCGTATCATCAGGAGGTCATCGTCAGCACACAGGTAATTGACGCAGTTGATGATAAACTCACTGTTATCGTACAAAGTACCGGTATAAACATCATAACCTGCCGGATAGGGCTGATTCCTCTGCCGGTCAATGGAATTCCTGATAATATCGCCGTCGGCCACAAATATTTGGCGTGTAGGCTGACTTTGTGAAATAAAACCTATTTGCTTGATCGTATCGAATTCCACCGGAAGAAGTCCGTTATATGCCGACTCAAAGCTGCCTTCCACCAACACGGCGATCGGCAGGTGTTTAAAGGCAAATTCCTGCAGATTAGGTTGTGTCCTGCCTACATTAAGCGTGACGATTGAAGGTGTGGGGACCATTTTGGTTCTTTCCGAGGATGTCATCAAAATCGTTTTATCCAGATCCACATTACCCACGAAATCAATACTTCCGGTAAAATCGGACTTAATTTTCTTCATGTTCCTCACAATGGGATGAGTACTGAAATTGACCACATTGAGAGCATACGGGAACACCATAAATTTATACTGGGTCTGGTCCCCGATCTTTCCCGCGCTTACGGGAATACTCTGGCAACTGAGATCCTGCAACAGATTGGCATTGAGCCGGACTCCGTATTTAAAAAAGAGATCATTGAGACGCAATCCTCTTGCCATGGCGAAAAATTCCAGTTGTGACTGGAGGCTGTCCATGGAGGCATTGGTAGCGTCGATTAACCATAACGCTTTACCTCCCCTCATAATATGCTGGTCTATGATATATTTGTCATAATCGCTGAAAGGTTCTGTGGGTTGGGCGATCACGAGCACATCGTATTTATTGCCTTTTACTTTAATGGTTTGATTAATAGAATCTTCAACGGCTATTTCCCGGAGACTGTTGATCTTTCCGTCGAGCCTGATCCTTTCCACGTTGTAAAATTTCTGGAGCTGGAAAGTAACCCAGGAAGTATTCATAAAATCCAGTTCACCGTGACCTTCCAGAAACGCTACTTTAGGTTTAGATTTCCTCATCATTTGCCGGAGCGCGGCTACCAGGTTATACTCCAGTTCCTGCGTGGAATAGGTCATCCAGCTCTCATTTCCACTGGGATCAGCCACAACCAGGTTAACCGGATGTTCTTCGTTCTTATAGGAGATCATAGCTCCCGGAATGACAAACTGCGTTGAAAAGCCGGCGCTGTTTTCCTTGCTGATGGGTATGGGACTTAGTCCTTTCCTGGCGAATTCACCGAAAATGGAATTGATCTCTTCGGTATTTTTCCCGGCGACGGGATCGATGAATTCGAAAAATATCTGTTTGGAATAATTCCGGAATTCCTGTAATATGTCATTGGCGTTTTTGGCAAATAACTGGTAATCGGCCGGGAATCCTTCCCCTTTAAGGTAAACCCGGATATACACTTTATCATCCAGGTTTTTTAATAGTTCTATGGTGGCCGGCGACAGGGAATGCCGTTTATCTTTGGTCAGGTCGGCCCTGAAATAAGCGAAAGAGGAAAGGATATTAACCGCCACAAGGATAAGAAATGTGGCTACCAGTCCAACAATTGCGCTCTTTTTATATCGATTACTGTTTTTCTTGTTTGTTTTCATAACTATTTCCCGGTTAAAAGCTAACTACCATTTCCTGCTCATCAATACAATTTTGGTCCCGAATAAAAAGATGAATATCACGCTAAAAAAATAGATAATATCCCGGGAATCCACTACTCCTTTACTGATAGCCATATAATGATGGTCGATACCCAATGTTTTGATAAAATAGCCGAAATTCCCCAATGCATCGAAAGAATAGATAAATTCAAACCCATAAGTGAGGATGAAACAGAGAGGCGCAGCCAGAATGAAAGCGATGATCTGGTTGTTGGTGAGGCTTGATACGAAGATCCCGATTGCGATATACGCGGAACCCAGCAAAAGCAGTCCCAGGTATGATCCCCAAGTGCTGCCCATATCTATGTTTCCCGGAGGATTACCGAGATTATAAACGGAGATAATATAGATCATGGTAGGTAATAAAGCCAGCACCAGCAAAGTGAGGGATGACAGGAATTTAGCCACGATGATCTGGTTATCGGAAAGGGGTTTGGTAAACAGCAGTTCTATCGTTCCCACTCTTTTCTCTTCCGAAAAGGAACGCATGGTTATAGCCGGAATCAACAAAAGGAAAAGGAAAGGAGAGAGGTTAAAGAGGCCCTGTATATCGGCCACACCTGAATAAAGAATGTTATTGATATTGGGGAAAACCCATAAAAAGAGGCCGGTCACGATCAAAAAAACGGCGATAAAGATATAACCTGTCAGCGAGCTCAAATATGTTTTAACCTCTTTCAGATACAGACTCCACATGTTTTGAAATTTTATGGTACAAAAATAAGGAAAAAAGCGTTATTAAATGCCTTTCAGCCATAACTTGATACGCAATCCCGCGTGATTTATTGTCCATTTTTTATTTAGGCGTTAACCGTAATAAAATGATACACGCAATTAAAAAAATGAGATCGGGCATCCAGGCGCCCAACGCCGCCGGCAATCCGCCCGAGACGGCGAATACATCCGAAACCTGTTGCAGGAAAATAAAAGAAAACGCCATACCCATACCTACGAAAAGATGTACTCCTATACCCCTGTTGGTCTTACGCGAGGCCACACTCAGCCCCAGCAAGGTCATGATGATGGTCCCCAGGGAATTGGCCATACGCTTATGCTTTTCCATGATATAATATTTGGAAAAGCCGGTCCCTTTTTCCTTTTCTTCCCTGATATATTTTTCAAGAGTCTGGTAGGTCATGGTTTCGACGACGGTAGCATCTTTGTTCAGGTCGACGGGAGAAATATCAAAAACCGTGTCCATTTCGATTCCTTTGGTCACGATCTCATGACTATCTTTAATCGTCCGTTTGATGTAATCCTCAAGGGTCCATCTTTCGGTTTCCGGATCATACTGAAAAGTATTGGCGCTGATCTTATAGGTCGTCACATCCCGGTCCAGTTCTTCATAAGTAAACTGAAAACCTTTCATATCCATTTTTTCCCATCTTCCTACATAGATATAGGAATTAGATGAGTTTTTTATGTGGATATCCGTAGTGGCGACCGTACGGCGGTGAAAATACTGTTGCTTAAATTTATTCAGGTTGGAGTTAGAATAAGGAATTACAAAATTCGACATTAAAAATGACAAGATCGCAATCAGGATCGCCCCGGTAATATAGGGCACCATAAGCCTGTAGTAATTCACGCCACCGCTCAGTATCGCTACGATCTCATTCCGCTGAGAGAGCTGGGAGGTGAACCATATTACGCTGATGAAGGTAAATAAAGGCGTAAAAAGATTGATAAAATAAGGAATGAAATTGAAATAATAACCCCATACAATCTGGGCAAAGGGTACATTATAGTCGATAAACCGCTGTATATTATCCGATACGTCGAAGACAATAATGATGGTCATGAGCATGGCGATGGAAAAGAAGAATGAACCCAGATATTTTTTGAGGATATAAGTATCCAGCAATCTCCATCTAAGGTTATTTTTAATCTTCCGGAAGCTCATCTTCCCTAATGCCATATACCCGGGTTAATAATGTCGTATCTAACAACTCTCTTTTTCGCATTTTATTTTCCGTTCCCAGACATCCGGCATATTATTTCTTCAACCACTGGTCGAGCCAGCGGAAAAACTCGCGTTGCCATAAAATGGCATTTTGAGGTTTGGATACGAAATGGTTCTCGTCCGGGAAAAATAAAAAGCGACTGGGAATATTCTGGATCTGGGCGACATTGAAAGCCTGCATTCCTTCCGTATAAGGTATGCGGAAATCATTACCTCCATGTATTACCAGGATCGGAGCATCCCAATTACCCACGAAGTTATGGGGAGAAAAATCGTAACTTTTAGGAGTGGGTTTTTGCCAGTACGGGCCGCCCAGATCATGATTGGCGAAGAACAGTTCTTCCGTAGTACCGTACCAGCTTTCGAAATTGAACATTCCGCAATGGGCGATAAACGCTTTAAATCTTTTCTGGTGGTTCCCGGCAAGCCAGTAAACGGAAAATCCGCCGTAACTGGCTCCCACAGCGCCCAGACGCTGTTCATCCACGTATGGTTCTTTTGCCAGTTCATCGATAGCGGACAAATAATCTTTCATATTCTGGCCGCCGTAATCGAGGCTGATCTGGTTATTCCATTCGCTTCCGAAACCCGGAAGGCCTCTTCTGTTCGGCGCTACCACTATATAATCGTGCGCTACCATCATCTGGAAATTCCACCGGTATGAGAAGAACTGGCTCACGGATTGCTGCGGCCCCCCCTGACAATAGAGCAAAGTCGGATAATTTTTCTCCGGGGAGAAATGGGGAGGTAAGATCACCCAAACCAACATCTCTTTCCCGTCGGTGGTTTTCACCCAGCGTTTTTCCGTTTTACCCAGTGTTATTTTAGATAAAATATCCTGATTGGTAAAGGTAAGTTGTTCTTCACTGCCATCCTGTATATTAACGGCGAAAAGCTCAGCCGGAAGCGCGTGGGTTGTTTTGGTTACGATCAGACGGTCACCTGCCAGCGCCAGCGTATTGAAGTCGTGGTCGCCACGGGTTACCTGGCGTATGGCTTTGGAAGGAACATCCAGTTCATAAATCTGGTAAGTGGCTTCGATACAGCTCAGGAAGTAAATCTTTTTTCCGTCCGGATCCCAAACGAAATCAGTGGCGTCCTGATCGAAATCGGTGCTGTAATCGGCGGATAATCCCGTGTTAAAATCGTGGAGAAAAAGACGATGCTTTTCTGATTCGAAACCATCCGTTTCCATGCTCCACCATACCAGCATCGACCCGTCCGGAGAAAATACGGGAGCCATATCGTAGCCTTTGTTCTTTTCAGTCAGGTTAATAGTTTCACCGGTATTCAGGTCATAAATATAAATATCGGAATTGGTACTTTCGGCGAATTCCTTTCCTGACATTTTTTTCGCACTGTAAGCAAGCTTAGTTCCGTCGGGATGCCAGGCGATCTCGCCCATTCCTCCTGCCTGCGGAACCGGCGCGTGATATTTTTCTCCCTTCATCAGTTCCAAAGGATCCTCCATTGAAGGATAAGGCGCGATAAAAATATGTTCATAAGTCCCGTCCGCCCAGCTATCCCAGTGGCGGTACATCAGGTCGTCGTATATCATGGCGTTGGCTTCCGGAAGATCCGGATAACGGTCGGCAACGCTCTGGTCCAGCTTAACATTCATGGTATAAAGCAAATGTTTCATATCCGGAGAGTAGCAGAAGCCGTTCACACTATTATCAAAACGGGTAAGCTGGGTATGGCCGGTACCGTCGGGATTACATTCCCATACCTGGATTTCCGGTCCGGTTTTACGCATATAACCGATCTTTTTCCCGTCAGGGCGCCACACCGCACCGAATTCATCTTCGGGCGTATTGGTGATCTTTACAGGATCGCCGCCGGAAACCGGCATCGTGTAGAGTTCCTGATTTCCTTTGTTAGCCTTATAATCAAAATATTTCACTCCAAACAACAACGTTTGCCCGTCAGGGGAAACCTGCGGATCCGACAACCGTCCCATGTACCACAATATCTCTTCCGTCAATATTCCGGAAGAAAAATCGGGGACTTCCCTGTTTTCTTTGGTAATCATAGGGGTATCCGTTGTTTCCGGAGCTTTCTCTTTACATGATACGATCATAATCGATAATAAGGATAATAATACCAGACTCTTTTTCATCACTATAATATTTTTCCTGCAAAAATAGCATTATTTTTCAATGGCATCTCCCGGATATTCCGGATAGAAAAAATGGAAATTGCAAAGTGGGACACGAAGTGGAAAATACACTATGATTTATTGCATTTTACAAAT
>CALECM010000087.1 GCA_937949745.1 uncultured Bacteroidales bacterium
CATCATTCTTGTTAAAGATAACACGATCTAACAGCTATAAAACACTTTCCACGGATGAATACCGGCTTAAAGTGAGTAAAGGAGATGCACAAGCCGTCAGCGCCACCACCTTTTCCAACCGGAAAGATATCCAAATACTGGATCAGGATATCAGGTATATCAAAATATCTGATTCTTCTTTCAAGCCGTTAAAGTCCCCCTTCTTTGCCTCGTCCTGGTATATCCTGTTACTGTTGTGTCCTCTCTTGCTATTTGTCATATTCCTGGTTATCTGGCGTAAACAACTGGATGCCCGACGCAATATTGTGCAAACCAAAGACAGGAGGGCTAACAAAGTGGCCCGCAAACGTTTGAAAAAAGCACACCGCTTATTACAGGAAGGGAATACGGAAGCTTTCTACAATGAAATATCGCAGGTATTATGGGGATATATGAGCGACAAATTCCATATCCCTTTGGCACAACTTTCTACCGAAACCGTGGAAGCTAAATTAAGGGAAAAGGATCTGGATGAAGATTCGATCAAAGAGTTTCTTTCTACCTTACACCAATGCGAATTTGCACGCTTTGCTCCCGGAGATCCCGAAAAGCTGAAAAATGAGATGTATACCCGGACTTTAAATTTTATTACCAAAATCGAAAAGAAATAAGATCGGTGAAAATCTGTAAAAAAGATACATATATGAAAAGTGTCCTGATTAAAATATTTTGTATGGTTTCTTTCTTCACCTTAACTATTTCACAGGTGAAACCGGCAGAAGATCATTCGTTGATGGTAAAAGCCAACGAAGCTTACCAGAATGAAGATTATGCACAGGCCATCACGATTTATACCGGGATTATCAGTCATGGTAATGCCGGTGCCGTACTTTATTACAATCTGGGAAATGCATACTATAAAGCAGGGGAAAACGCCCGGGCTTTATTATGGTATGAACGGGCCTTACGTTTAGATCCCGGTAATGAAGATATTAAACATAATATCCTGTTTGTAAACCAGACATTGGTCGACAACATCGACATTATGCCTGAATTTTTCTTAAACAGATGGTGGAAAACCATTTCTATGAGTATGACTTCCGGTTCATGGGCTGTTCTGAGCATTGTTTGCGTTTTTCTCTTTTTCACCGCCATTGCCGTTCTGTTGATATCACGTAAACCACGGGTAAGGACCGGCACTTTGATTGCCTCGATCATTTTCCTGACAGGATTTATATTCAGCCTCCTCTTTGCTTACCAGGAGAATGTACGGTACGTCAAAAATCCGGAAGCTATCATCATGAAAAGTGTGGTTACTGCGAAAAGTACTCCTAACCGTTCTGGTAATGACTTATTTGTGATCCACGAAGGACTTAAGGTTCAAATTGCCGACCAGGTCGGAGAATGGTATGAGATCAGGTTGGCTAACGGGGAAAAAGGATGGGTCGAACAACAGAGTTTGGAGGTCATCTAAAATTGCGGAATTAAAATCCGGTAAAATAGCCTGCAAGTCCTACTATCAGGGCCACAACCATACATATAAGTTTCATTTGCAGGAAGTTTTTCCGGGATTCCGCCAAAAGCGGAAGCGCGCTATGCCCGTCCTGTACGATCGAATTTGCCAACAGGATACTGAAAGGAATGGCTCCGCTGAAGAACATCACGACAAAAATAAGATGCGGACCGGATTCCGGAATAACACCTATTAATATGGCTATGAACAGGATAAATAACAATGCCCATTGATTTTGCTCGATAATGGTTTTCAGGTCTACAAAATAAAAAAGTATACTTAAAAACAGAAGTACGCCGAAGGTCCAGAGAAAAATGGATATAAAATGTTCCTTAATGACATGTTTCCACAGATGTGATTCCAGGAAATGTTCCGACGAAAAACCCACAATGACCAGTGTGATCAAAGCCAAAGTCATAAAAAGGATATTCTCCCATGAAAAAACACCGTGACTATGTCCGTGCTCATTTACCTCCCCGTGGCTGCAGTCCGTATGAACTTCATGATGATGGTGAGGATCGTGGCATTGTTCCGTGCCCACATGTTCGTGAGAATGCGTTGCCACCTCCGGCATCAGGCTATGTTCATGGGAAAGCGTTCCGGAAAGCAGCAGGAATAAGTAAGCGATCAATCCGAATAACAGGATTGCCCTGGGAAAAGAGATGTTTTTTAAATTCTTCACAGAGAGTTTAGCTCCTACTTCTTCATGCGTGTGGGCATGGTCGTGATGGATCTCGAAGGTATGGCCTTTTTCTTTATCGGTTTTGTTGCCCACAATCAGATAGATCGCGATTCCCGTAATGATGCCGGTCACTACCAGTATAAGCGCAAGGACAAGGGTCCAGGAAGGGCTGAAAGCGAACATCACGAAAGCTTCGTCCCCGAAACTGCTGATCATTCCTGCGACCAGGGCTCCGAAAGAGATCATTTTATGGGTAAAAAGCGAAACCACGGCAAAACCGCCCAGGCAACCGGGTATCAAACCCATAAAAGCAGCCAGTATAATCTGTAGTACGGGACGGTGCCGTAATTTTCCCATAAGTTTTCCGGAAGAGGAAACATTTACGAATTCCACCAAAAGCAACATCACCATGACCAATGCGGTAATCGACAGCGCATTCAGAAAAACATCCTTAAGTAAATGGAGGAAAAAGGTAAGAGTCATAGATTAGGGATTAAGTCCTTTGCACGTACATTTTCTCAAAATCCGTTCTCGTTTGAAGCGAACGTCCTAAGGTAACCTCGTCCGTATATTCCAGTTCCTCTCCGATGCCCACGCCACGGGCAATCGTGGTAACGACCGGAACATATTCTTTAATATTTTTATAAATATAGAAATTAGTAGTATCTCCTTCCAGGGTCGCAGGTAAAGCCAGGATAACCTCCTTAACGGAGCCGGTTTTCACCCTTTCGAAAAGTTCCCGTAAAGTTAACTGGTTGGGTCCTATCCCGTCTATCGGGGAGATAACCCCGCCCAAAACATGGTACAAACCCGAATACTGGGCTGTATTCTCTATCGCGATCAGATCCCGTATATCCTGTATCACACAAAGTATTTCATGATTCCTTTTCGGCTGGGAACAGATCTCACAAATCTCGTGGTCCGATAAATTATAACATTTCTTACACCTTACCACTTTTGATTTAAGATCGGAGATGGCTTCGGTAAAAGAATGTACTTCTTCTTCACTCATTTTGGTAAAATGCAACGCCAAACGTAAGGCCGTCCGTTTTCCGATTCCCGGCAGATTGGCTATCTCTTCCACGGCATTTTCCAGATACTTCGAATAAAATGTCAACATCCCATATCGTTTATGCAAAAGTAACAAAAATTATCCACCCCAATATAAAGCTATATTCAAAAATTTACTAATTTTGCCCATTGTAATTAAGCCCATTAGATAATTCATGAATTAAATATATGAGGTAATGAGATACCCTTGCCGATTGATTCTAATCCTGTTTTTATCGCTTTCGATAATACCTCATACACTATTAGGGCACAAAGGTCATCCGCATACTACCCGTTCGATGGAATTTGTAGAGAATAAAAATCAATGGCACCAAAATGTTCTCTTTAAAGCCAATTTCAACAACGGTTCCATCTTTGCCGAAAAACATACCCTTACCTATGTTATTTTAAACGAAAAACAATTGGACGCATTCAGGGAAAACAAGCTAAATGGCGGGATACCCGGTTCAGGACTCATAGATGCCGCATCCTATAAAATGAAATTCGTGAATGCCAATCCGGAAGTCCGGATTTCCGGTAAAGATAAATTGCCTTATTACCATAATTATTATCTTGGGAACGATCCGGCAAAATGGGCTTCCGGAGTATCTATATATAACAATCTGATCTACAAAGATATTTATCATGGCATTGACCTTTACCTTCTGGAAAAAGACGGATACTTCAAATATGAATTCATTGTAGCGGAAAATGTTTCCCCGGATGGGATCATGCTGGAATATGAAGGAGTGAATTCACTGACCTTATCCGGCCAGGATCTTATTGTTACTACAAGTGTGGGACAGGTTAAGGAACTCAGTCCGCGGGCATTCCAGATCCTGGAAAACGGCGATACGCTTGAGGTATCATGCAAATATAAAATCGAAAAAAAACGGGTAAGGTTCATACTGGGTAATTACCGGAAAGATTTAAAACTGATCATCGACCCTACTCTGATCTTTTCGAGCTTTTCCGGTTCCCGGGCTGATAACTGGGGTTTTACCGCTACCTATGACAATGAGGGCAATCTTTACGGCGGAGGCATTACTTTCAATAACGGTTATCCTCTGATTAATGCTTATCAGGAGAATTTTGCCGGGGGCAGGTGTGATATCACGATATCCAAATTCAATGCTACCGGCACCAATCTCTATTTTTCCACATATCTGGGAGGAAGCCGGACGGAATTCCCCAGCAGCATGGTCGTAAACCATAACAATGAATTATATGTATTAGGAACTACCGGTTCGCAGGATTTTCCTGTTACTACCGGAGCCTATGATACCACATTTCACGGAGGATCTTCAGTGACATTATCCAACACACTGGAATTTAACGACGGAGCCGATATGGTAATTTCCAAATTCAAGAGCGACGGCACCCAGTTGCTGGCCTCCTCTTATATAGGAGGAACCGGAAATGACGGTTTAAACCTTTCCGATTCTTTAATTTATACCTATGGAGATGATGCCAGGGGAGAGATAATATTGGATGATCAAAGCAACGTATATGTGGTCAGTTCCACCGTATCCCCCGATTTCCCCGTAACTCCCGGTGCATTTCAACCACAAATTGCCGGACGACAGGATGTATGTGTTTTCAAAATGAACCACAATCTGTCCAATCTGATCTGGTCTTCATACTTGGGAGGTGCTTTAGAGGATGCCGGATATAGCCTTGTTATATCTTCCGATAACACCGTTTATGTTTGCGGTGGAACCCATTCAAGCAATTTCCCCGTTACTCCGGATGCCGTGCAAACCGCAACTTCCGAAGTAAGCTCGCGTAACAGAGCCGACGGATTTATTACCCACATCCATGAATTCGGCACCCGGATCTTGCACAGCACCTACCTGGGAACATCTTATTATGATCAAACTTTTTGCATTAAGAACGACCGGGACAATTACCCGCATGTGGTAGGACAAACAAAAGCACCCGGTTATGAATGGATTACCAATGCGACCTGGTTCTATCCGAATTCCGGCCAGTTTATCACTAAGCTATCTCCCAGACTGGACAGTATTATATGGTCCACCAGTTTTGGTACCGGAGAACGAAAACCCAACATAACCCCAACTGCTTTCCTGGTAGATGTCTGTAATAATATTTACGTGTCTGGATGGGGTGGTCCAAATTATAGAAGCGGCACTACGGGATTACCGGTCACGGCCGACGCATTTCAATCTACCACTGACGGGGCGGATTTTTATTTTCTCTGTATCGACGGCGATGCTTCTTCATTACAATACGCTACTTTTTTTGGGGGTACTTCGACTAACTCCGGTGAACATGTGGACGGCGGTACAAGCCGTTTTGACAAAAAGGGCAGAATCTATCAGGCGATTTGCGCCGGGTGCAGCGGCATTTCCAATTATCCCGTTACTCCGGGCGCATGGTCGGAAGTGAACGGAAGCGGTAATTGCAATCTCGGCGTTATGAAAATGGACTTTAACCTGCCGATCGTAGTCGCTGATTTTTCAATGCCCAATATCATCTGTATTCCCCAGACAATTAATTTCGTCAATAATTCCCAGGAACTGAATCCTAATACCACTACTTACCTCTGGGATTTCGGGGACGGAACAACATCGACCCGGAAGAACCCGACCCACGATTTCAACATAGGGGGCACTTACCGCATTACACTCGTTATAACCGATCCGGGCAGTTGTAATTACAGCGATACTCTTTCCCGTGACATCCTGGTCATGGCTAACGCCCGTGACACGTTGCCCACCGGGACTATTTGCGAGGGAGATGCCATCCAGATAGGCATTCCTCCCCACAGCGATGAAAATATTTCCTACAGATGGCTTCCGGAAGAAGGGCTCAATAATTCCGTCATTTCAAACCCGGTAGCTTCTCCGAATATAACCACCGAATATATCCTTTATATTTCCGACGGAACATGTTCGGATACGCTCTCACAAATTGTACAGGTAACTTTTATTGATATAGAAGGGGATGACCGCATTACCATTTGCCCCGGAGATTCCGTGACGATTACACCCACACACAATAATCGCGAACCTAACACGGGATATTTCTGGTCAATAACGCCCGATTTTACCCAAATACTGAATGAAGATTCTACCAAAATCGAAATTACAGTTGCTCCGGAACAATCCGCAACCTATTATCTTAAAGTTAAAATGAAAGGATGCGAGCTCATTAAGCCCTTTATCGTGACCATCTCTTATATTGAAACGGTGGATCCCCTCCCGGTTGTAGTTTGTTTCGAGGATACCGGAAGCATCACCGTGGAAGCGATTTGCCATAACTGTACCCATCTGTATTATACATGGGCCGACCATCCTTCCATTATTTCAGATTTAGACGAAGCTTACATCCGTATTTTACCGGAAGACAACCAGAGTTATTATGTGACCATTACCAATGAATTCGGCTGTGAGGCCAAAGACACGGTAGACGTTACCAAACAAAAAAACACCTTCCCCCGCGATGTGGAAGCATGGTGCGGTAACTGTAATATTATCCAGGGAGATACCTGTTTTTTATTTTCCACGACTTTCGACGACGGGCTTTATACTTACCAGTGGACCCCGGCTTCTTCGGTAATATCGCCCAATGCCTCGGAAAGTCCGGCCGTCCCGGGTTCTACGACCGTTTATGAAGTAAAAGTAACTGATATTTACGGTTGCAGCAAAAGCGATACCGTGCTCATCCTGGTTCAAAATACGTATTGCGGTGAACCTTATATTTTTGTCCCCAATGCCTTTACGCCTAACGGGGATCATCTCAATGACATCCTGTACGTCAGGGGAGAAAGAGTTATTAAATCGTTTGTCTTCAGGGTATACAACAGGTGGGGAGAAATGGTGTTTGAAAGCCGTGACTTAAATTCCGGTTGGGATGGGACTTATAAAGGACAGGAGGCTCCGCCGGGTGTATATGATTATTACCTGGAAGCGGTTTGTGATCAGGAGAAAAATTTTGTTAAAAAAGGGAATGTTACCCTTATTCGATAGAACGTTGCAATTGTAGGTTTAATATTTTATTTAAAATGAAGAAAAGTTATGCTTTATGCTTTTTGCTGGGATTTATCCTCGCATTATTCTCAGGCTGTAAAAAAGAAAATCTGAATTTTGACAGATTAAATTCCGCGGACATCTCGGGCGAATGGGGTATACCGTTACTAAATGCGCAGTATTCCATCAATGACGTACTCGCTCAACTGGAAGATAATGGTATTATTTCACAGGAACCCAACGGCGATCTCTATTTCCAATATGAACTGGAAGAAGAAAATATCATTACTTCCGAGAAATTCCTCCATATTGAGGATATCCACATTCAGGAAGATTATCAGATGCGGAACGCCTTGCCTCCCGGCTTAAATTTTTCCGCCGAAACAACCAAAAGTTTCTCTTTTGAGAATCCTTATCTTTCGCTGAAACAAGGGGAAGTTAAATCCGGAACGATCAGCATCAGGATCAGCCATAACCTGGATGTAACGGATTATAACCTCGTTATCTCCTCTGCCGATATTTTTAACGCGAATGGACAGGAATTTAATTTGACCATCAACCGGCAGGATTACCAGAATGTGATAGATCTTTCCCGGTATTCTTTCAATCTCACCGAGGAAAACGCAGTGGCCCTGACCGCTACGCTCAGCTTTACGACAGGTATAATCCCGGAAGACGAATATTCCATTAATGTGGAAGTGGATTTCTTAGGTATAGACATGAGGTCCGTTACCGGAAAAATAGCTCCTTATACCGTGGAAATCGATGAATCGGCAGATATTTCACTTCTCACGGGAAATAATACTTTGGGCGGAAATGTTGTGATCTACGATCCGCAAATAAGCCTCACCACGAACAATACTTTCCCGCTTACGGCAGAATGCCGCCTCGACAGGGCAGAATTTTCAGGTCCGGGCGGTTCTACTCCTATCCTGCGCCAATATCCTACTATTATTAATATTAACCAGGGTGAACAAACCAGGCCTGTCGATGGTCCGGAACAATTAATATTATCTCCTGATTTTAATAAGATCAATGTACAGGGTACAACAACCCTGAATCCGAACGGACAATCCGGCCAGTGGATCCGTATAGACGAAAATTCCTCATTCGGCTTCATATTAAAAATCAAAATCCCTTTCCGGATCAAAATAGAAAATGTATACTACCGGGACACGATCGCTTTTAATCCGAAAGATTTGGTTAAACCCGAACTCATTGACAAGGCATCTTTCAGGTTTACTTTTGCCAATAAAATACCCGTTAATCTATCCTGTCAGGCTTACTTCAGGAATACCGGCCAGAATAACACCCTGGACACCCTCTTCCGTCCCGCGCTTACCCTCATCAAAGACCAGGAAAACTCACATATTGTTGAAATAGACCATGCACGTATTGACAATCTCTTTGAATCCGACCAGATTATTCTTGAGTTTAAATTAAATACAGGCAACGGAGTTGTAAGTCTTAATGCCCATAATTATTTAAAAGCTATTCTCGGATTAAAATTCTCTTATAATGCCACCGGAATAGAATTCTCGGATTTAAAAAATTAATTCAGATGAAATATATCAGCAAAATCATACTTTGGATCACTTTCCTATTCATTTCCCTGTCCGGTCTTGCACAGGAAAGCATCACACACTATTTCATGAGACTTAACCCATACAGGCAGACCGTTAATCCGGCTTCTTTTACGCCTTATAAAGCATATATCGGGATTCCCGGAATTGCCAGTTTGAGCGTGGGCGTACATAATTCGGCCTTCCGTTACCGCAACCTGTTCAGGACCGACCGTAACGGATATCCTGTTGCCATAACTCCGGAAACTTTCGTCAATCACTTAAGGCCAAAAAATAATTGGCTGAATGTGACGCTCAATGAAGAAATATTGGGCTTCGGATTCCGGGCCAAAAAATTATTTTTCACTTTCAGCTACCGGATAAAAATGGAAGAACATTTCCGTTTTTCCAAAGACCTCTTCGCATTCCCCGTAAAGGGCAACATGAGCTATCTGGGACAGGGGAACCCGGCCGATATAGACCTGAATCTGTCTTTAAAAGCGTATCAGGAATTCAGCATCGGTATCCAGGCTCAGGTCAACGACCGTTTATCGATCGGCGTAAGGCCTAAGTTGTTAATGGGACTTGCAT
>CALECM010000088.1 GCA_937949745.1 uncultured Bacteroidales bacterium
AAGCTTTTTCTCGACCTGAATCGGGTAACCGGACTGGAAACCGCGGATTCGGTTCACCTGACTGATTTTCCGCAGGTTCACGAAAATATGATCGATCCTCAATTGGAAAAAAGAATGCAATGGGCGCAACAGATCTCTTCCATGGTACTTTCGTTAAGGAAGAAGAGTAACATCAGGGTACGCCAGCCTTTAAGCAGGATCATGATACCCGTACTGGATCCGCTTTTTAAGGAACAGATCGAAAAAGTAGAATCCCTGATCCTACATGAAGTCAATGTGAAAGAAATCGATTTTATGGCGGAAGGTGATGGAATTCTGGTAAAAAGGATCAAGCCCGATTTTAAAGCCTTAGGTCCTAAGTATGGTAAAATAATGAAAGCGATCGCTTCCCGTATCACCGCCTTTTCCCAGAATGAAATTTCACAATTGGAGAAGGAAGGGTACATCATGATAGAGGTTGAACAACAGCAGGTGGATATCCATTTGCAGGATGTGGAAATTTTTGCCGAAGATATTCCGGGATGGGTAGTGGCGAATCAGGGTTTGTTGACGGTCGCGCTGGATATTACGATCACGGATGACCTTAAGAAGGAAGGTTATGCCCGCGAACTGGTAAACAGGATACAGAATTACCGGAAAGATTCGCAAATGGATGTTGTCGATAAGATTTCGGTTATATTAGAAAATAATGCCGAACTTAACGGTGCTTTCCGGGATTTTGAAGATTATATCAAAACCGAAACCCTCTGTACTTCTCTGACATTCTCGGATCGTTTACCGGAGCTCGGGAAAGTTGCTTTCGAAATTGCCGACGGTATCACGGTGGATGCCCTGATCAGTAAAAACGACTAAACTATTTTTGAATATTCCATTCTTAATAAAGCCTTGCTGTGGATTACGATAGTAAGGCTTTTTTATTTATGGGAAAAAAGAATATATACAGTAAATATTTACATTCAATCGGAAGGCAGGCGGTTCTTCCATAGAGGTATATATTTTCAGAGATTCCCGTTCCTATGGTTAAACAACGAATGATGTCCATAACTTTCCAATAACCTGTCGTTGAAATTCACTGAATTCCAAATAGCCGTCTTTATTTTTGCGAACGAAAAATGCGGTTGAGGTAAGAAAACCTTAACCGGCTTAGTGATTCATTTGTAAACAGATATATCATGGATAAAGACAACGGCCATAACCAAGACCCTTTTTCCGGAAAAGGATTTTCTTCCGGATTCACCTATTCAGCAAATCCCACAGAGAAGAATTCCTCTTCTGCTAATTCTTCTCCTGACAACACTTCAGGCTCCGGCACCGGACAACAGGTAAAGATCAACCTACCGGCGGGCGGTGGGGCTATTCGTGGGATTGGCGAGAAGTTCGAAGCCAATCCTGTAACAGGCACGGCTTCTTTTACGGTACCGGTAACATTAAGTAAAGGTCGTGGCGGACTTACCCCGCAACTGGCATTAAACTACGATTCAGGGAGCGGTAACTCAGCCTTTGGGATAGGTTGGGATATCGGAATTCCTTCCATTACCCGGAAAACCGACAAAGGCATTCCTCAATACAACGACAATCCTGATAATGAAAGCGATACCTTTATTTTATCCGGAGCGGAAGATCTTGTTCCCGTCATAGATCCGCAAACCGGAGAACGGGAATTCAGGACGGAACAAGGTTTCGTAATCTATGGTTACCGTCCCCGTATAGAAGGGCTTTTCGCCCTGATAGAACGGTGGGAGGACCGGAACACTAAAGTGAGCCACTGGCGAACCATCAGTAAGGATAATATCACGTCTGTATATGGTTTGGGGATGCAGAATAACCCTTCCTTCATCGCTGACCCGGATCATAAGCGCAAGGTATTTACGTGGCTTTTGGAAGCCAGCTGGGATGCTAAGGGTAACCTGATGGTTTTCCAATACAAACGCGAAGACAATGTCAATATTCCTTCTTCCTGTTATGAACAAAGCCGTACTGAAGGAAAGCATTTTACCAATACCTACTTAAAAAAAGTGTTGTATGGCAATAAAAAAATGTATCGTCCTGATACGGAATTCAGTGAATATGATTTCCATTTTCAGCTGGTTTTGGATTACGGAGATATTGTATTAAGAAATGAAGAATTAAGAATTGGGCAGGAGGGTTGGAAGTGCAGGAATGATGCTTTTTCAAGCTATAAATCGGGATTTGAGATCCGGACCTACCGCCTGTGCGAGAGATTGTTAATGTTCCATCATTTTGAAGAGCTGGGAGCGGAACCTGTATTGGTCCGTTCTACCGATCTGGAGTATAAACATTCGGAAACGGATTCTTTTTCATTGCTTTCCGGTGTTACTCATAAAGGCTATAAAGACGATATTGAAGACAGCTTTCCGCCATTGACCCTTACATACAGTCAGGCTGTTCCTGCCGATCATTTCAAAACCGTAACTTCCCGGGAACTTCAACAGTTGCCTGCCGGTATCGACGGGCAGAACTACCAGTGGTCGGATCTGTACAGCGAAGGAGTCAGCGGAATACTTTCCATGAATAACCAGGCGTGGTATTTCATGCCCAATACAGGGGATAAGCTTTTCACCGGATCCGATCCGGGTACGGAGAGCGAGCCTACGTTCGGCAGCATGAAAAGCGAAGTTCCCAAACCGGCGGTAACTAATAACAAGAGAACAACTTTCATATTAAACGATGTGGACAACGATGGGTTCCCGGAACTGGTGATTCAAGGAGACGGGGTCAATGGTTTCTACAGCCGTGATAAGGATGGTAAATGGCAAAACTTTCGCAACTTTGAAAAGTATCCCCATGTCGATTTCAATGACGCCAACCTTCGTTTTATGGATCTGAGCGGTGACGGACTTGCCGATATTGTGATCAGTAAAGGGGAAACATTTGATATCTATTTCAGTGAAGGCAAGAAGGGCTTTGGCCGTTACCGGAGAGTCCGTTGCGGAAAGGAACCGGGTAGGGCGCCACAGGTAGTGTTTTCCGATCCGAAACAGAGGATCTTCATTGCCGACATGAGCGGCGACGGTTTAAGCGACATTGTGAAGGTCACCCACCAAAGCATCGTTTACTGGCCCAATATGGGTTACGGCAGGTTTGGAGAGAAGATCACGATGGGCAATCCGCCATTATTGGACAGCCCTGACCGGTTTGATGCCCGCTTTGTTCACCTCAGGGATGTGGACGGCACAGGCACTGCCGACCTGCTGTATATCTCCAAGGGACAGCTTGGTTATTACAAGAATCTTTCGGGTAATAGTTGGAAGAAAGAAGAACTCCCTCCCGCCCTGTCTGTAAATGTAAGTAAACAGACTTTTGTACAGACCACCGACCTCCTGGGTAACGGAACCCAGTGTATTGTGGTTACCAGTTCTCTTCCTGTGCAAAAGGGACAATTATGTTACTGGGAATTTACCTCGGGTATAAAACCGTTCCTGTTGACCCAAATCAATAACAACATGGGAGGGATTACCAGGCTACATTACACTCCTTCCACCAAATTCTATTTACAGGATAAGATGAAGGGCGCGCCCTGGGTCACCAAACTGCCGTTTCCGGTACAGGTATTGGAAAAAGTAGAAGCATTAGATGAGGTAAGCAATACCCGTTTTATGAATCGTTACGCGTATCATCACGGGTACTATGATGCCGGGGAGAGAGAGTTCAGGGGTTTTGGCATGGTAGAACAATGGGATACGGAGTTTTATAATGAATTTGAACATAACAATACCGGAACGGCAAACAATGAAGGATATGTTTCCCCGGTATATACGAAGACCTGGTTCCATACGGGATTCTTTGCCGGAAGGAATAAAATTGCACGGCAATATGCCAGTGAATACTATAAAGGAATATCGGAAAATCCGAATGACGAAAGCATCGGCACCTGGGAATTGCCCGATACGCTTATTCCGGAAGGATTGAAAGGACAGGAAACCAGGGAAGCGTGCCGGGCTTTGAAAGGAAGCGCTTTACGAACAGAAGTATATGCTTTGGACGGAACTGCCAAAGAGAAAATCCCTTACACGGTAGAAGAGAAAAGTTATCACCTGCAATGCCTCCAGGCACAGGGGGATAACAAACATGCGGTTTTTCTAAAGACCGATGGCGAGCAAATGATGTTCCATTATGAAAGGAATACGGAGGACCCGCGAATACTGCATAAACTGGTATTGCAAACCGATGCTTACGGCAATATAGTTAAAAGTATTCAGGTGGCCTATCCAAGAAAGGGAACGCCGGAATTGGCAGAACAACGACAAATGTTGATCATTTACACCGAGAATAATTATATCAATGAAGAAAAGCGGGAAAATGACATCAACGGCCATTATTCAATAAAATACCGGCATATTGGCGTACTATATGACACCAAACAGTATGAAATTGGTAATATTACTTATTCCAATAAGAAACTGGCCTGTCCGGATTTTAATGATCTCATAAGCGGAAATGCTACAAGCGGTATCACAAAGAAAATTGTGGGACACCAAAGAACCCTGTTCTGGAATGAGGCGTTAAGGGCTCCATTATGCAATTTTGGAGAGATCGCTTCCCATGGACTGGTATACCGTCAGGAAATGTTGGAAATCACCCCGGAATTGATAACTTTTATAGGTAATGATAAATACGCCGAAGGAAAGTTTATGGCAGCAAAATACCTGAAAGATAATCAGAATAATTCCTGGTACAAGGTCAGCGATATAGAACATTATGATTCCACTAAGTTTTACCAGCCGGATATGATTATCGATCCTTTCGGAAATACCACGGCAATAGAATACGATGGTTACAACCTTTTTCCGGTCAACTTCACCAATGCACTACATCATATAACAACCGCCGATTACAATTACTGTGTTCTGCAGCCCTGGAAAATAACCGATCCGAACGGCAACATCCGGCAAATCGCTTTCGATATGCTGGGTATGGTCGTTAAATTGGCGTTGACAAGCCGTGTCGAAAGTGAAGGTGATTCTTTTGAAGATCCGACGGAGATTTACGAATATAACCTGAAAGGGTGGATGGCAGAAAATGGAAAGAAACCGGCATACATCCATATAAAGAAGCGTGAAACCCATGCAGATAGTAATACCCGTTGGATAGAAAGCTATGTATATACCGATGGCCTGGGAAAAGAGATCATAACCAAAACCACGGCTGCAGACGGAAAGGCCTTTACTTTGGTTAACGACCAAAAAGCAGAAATATATACAACAGATCGGTGGCTGGCGAGTGGCAAAATTATATTCAATAACAAAGGCAATGCCATTAAACAATATGAACCGTGGTACAGTACCACAAATGAGTTTGAAGATGAAGAGCAACTGACCTGTTACGGGGTAACGCCTGTTATGCACTACGACCCGCTGGGAAGATTGATCCAGACCGATTTCCCGGACGGCACAATATCAAAAGTGGAATTTAATGCATGGCAACAGAAGAACTATGATCAGAACGACTGTATATCGGATGAAGATGCTCATGGAGAAAAAATATGCCGGTGGTACAGGGAACGAATAGCGATCAGTCCAACAGAAACAGATGAAAATCTTAAAGCCATGAGACGTTCTGCAACCGTCAGCGAGCAACATGCCGGTACGCCGCAGGTTATAGATTTGGATGTATTGGGACGTCCTTTCCGGACTACGGACGATAACGGGGATTTTGGGGACAGTTGCGTTACCCGCAATATACTGGACATTGCCGGAAGAATTACACGGGTTACCGACGGATTGGGAAGGGAAGCCACGGCCAATGTTTACACCCTCACCGGAGAAATTCCTGTTTATATAAGTAACATCGACAGCGGGAAACGATGGATACTAAATGATGTGACCGGCAAACCCTTTATGAAATGGGACGCAAGGGGCCATGAAATCCAATATAAGTACGATGAATTGCAACGGCCTGTGGAAACCGTTGTAAATGGCGCCTGCGTGGAACGGATTTTGTATGATGGAGTAACACCCAATGCTATAGGACACATAACGGAGATTTACGCCCAGGACGGGGTAACAGGTTTTGAGTATGATTTTAAGGGAAATATCATTAAACAATGTAAACAGTTTACCGATGATGCCGGGACAAGTGCTATTGCCTTTACGGATATGATTGATTGGAATACCACGCCTGTGCCGGAAACGGAGGCTTTTGAAACTAAGACTACTTTCAATGCCCTGAATTTACCGGTAAGTATTGCCCATCCCGATCATACAGTACTTCATTATATCTACGATAAAGGTGGTAAATTATATAAAGTAGAAGGTGGAAGTGGATACATTGAAAAGATTAAGTACAATGCCCGTGGGCAACGAAGATACATTCAGTATGCCAATGGAACTAAAACACGTTATGAGTATAATCCTCTAAACTTCCGTCTTACCCGGCTGATCACTTTTAATGACTCTGAACTGAACGCTTTTCAGGATTTGAATTACAACTACGATCCGGTCGGGAATATTATAGAAATTAGGGATAATTCACAGCAAACAGAATATGTAAGTAATCAGGAAGTAGCTCCTGTAATGACTTATACATATGACGCCCTATATCGTTTGTTGACCGCTACGGGTAGGGAGCTATCGGGAATTTCGACACCTTCAATCGAAAATATTCCTTATTACTCACCTCAGGCACCCGGCAATGCTGTACAAAATTACAATCATACTTATTCGTATGATGTATTAGGGAATATGCTTTCTAATCCCTGGAGAACGAATGTATATAATGAAAATAACAATCGATTATTAAAACATAATAATCAAACTATTAATCAATACAC
>CALECM010000089.1 GCA_937949745.1 uncultured Bacteroidales bacterium
CAAATCAAGACTTACTTCACAACTTCAAGAATGCCGTCAGGCATTCCAGAAAGGTAACCCATGAAAACTGCCGACTCACCAACGCATGCCGTAGGTATGCGACAAATAAAATTCGGAAAACTTATTCTTTTTTGTAACTTTGCATTTTAGCAAATACTAAATCCAATATTATGATCAAAAAATTATTATTTATTGTAGCTATTTCTTTTTTAATAACTTCCGCGCAAGCAGACGAGGGAATGTGGTTACCTTACCTTCTCAACAGGCAGAATGTGGAATCTATGGAAGCTTTAGGATGCAAGCTGACTGCGGAAGAGATTTTCAGTTTCAATAAATCCAGCATTAAAGACGCTATCGTACAGTTCGGAAGAGGATGCACAGGAGAACTAATATCGGCTGAAGGATTATTACTGACCAACCATCACTGCGGATTATCACAGGTTCAATTTCATTCTTCTCCGGAAAATGATTACCTGACCAATGGCTTCTGGGCTTATTCTAAAACAGAAGAACTTCCTAACCCGGGATTGACGGTATCTTTCCTGATAGCTGTAAAAGACGTAACCGCAGAGATATTGAAAGGAACTGGCGAAATCGAAGATTTACGAATCCGGTATAGTATGATTGACAACGCGATGAAAGAATTGAAAAAGAATACCGAAAAGGAAAGTTACCAGCGTGTTGACATAGTGCCTTTTTATCATGGGAATCAGTACATCATGTTTATTTACGATGTTTACAGCGACATACGTCTGGTAGGTTGTCCGCCCTGGGGAATCGGGAAATTCGGCGCCGATACCGACAACTGGACATGGCCACGCCATAAAGGGGATTTCTGCCTTTTCCGCGTATACACTTCTCCCGATGGGAAACCGGCAGATTACTCCGAAAATAATATTCCGTTAAAATCCAAACATTTCCTTCCGATTTCTATCAAAGGAGTGAAAGAAGGCGATTTTGCCATGATCCTGGGTTATCCCGGTTCCACCGACCGATATATGCCGTCTCAAGGCGTGGAATTGATCATCCATGAAACCGGACCGGCAATTGTGAAATGCCGTACCGAGAAATTGGATGTTTACCGTAAACATATGGATGCCGACCCTAATGTATTTATTAAATACGCTTCCAAACAGGCTTCCGTAAGCAATTACTGGAAATATTATATCGGACAGGTAAAACAATTACAACGTAATAACGTGGTAGAAAAAAAGAAAGAGATTGAAAAACAATTCGATCAATGGGTGAAAGCTGATGCGCAACGGCAAGCCAAATACGGTAAAGTTTTATCCGATTTCGAATCCAATTACAGGATTTTACAACAGTATGAGAAAGCCCTGGTTTATTATCGCGAAGCAGGCCTGAGAGGAAGTGAGGCCGTTGCTTTTGCCAGACAATTCCCCCAAGTTCACGTATATATTAAAGAAAAAAGAGAAAAAGCCATCCGGTCGGAGATCGATAAGCTTGCTCCCGCCGCGGAAATCTATTTTAAAGATTATGATTACGAACTGGACAAGGAGGCGACTATAGCGTTATTAACCCTTTTCTACCAGGATATACAACCTGAATTTATACCGGATATTCTGAAAAAGGAGGCACAAAAAGGGAATATAGCCAAATATGTGGACCAAATGTTTAAAAAATCGATTTTCACCTCCGAGGAGCGTTACCGGACATGGGCTCAGAAACCCTATGAACTCATTAAAGATCCGGTTTTTGCCCTGATGAATGATTTGACCAATGCCTATTATGATTTACAGAGTGCCGTTTCCGATGCCCACATAAAAATCAGCAGAGCCAACCAACTATTTATGGAAGGTCTTATGGAAATGCAACCCGACCGTAATTTCTATCCTGATGCCAATTTCACCATGCGTCTCACTTATGGGTCGGTACAAAGCTATAGTCCGTCCGATGCGGTTTCTTACAACTATGAAACCGATCTGACCGGAGTCATGGAAAAAGAGATTCCGGGTAACTGGGAATTCGACGTGCCCAAAGAACTGAAAGATATTTACCGGAAAAAAGATTACGGACGTTACGGCGATAAGGATGGTAACATGACGGTGAATTTTATTACCACCAATGATATTACCGGCGGAAACTCCGGCAGTCCCGTAATCGACGGTGAAGGCAATCTGATCGGGCTGGCATTCGACGGCAATTGGGAAGCCATGAGCGGCGACATCTCTTTTGAGCAGGAAGTACAGCGTACCATCAGCATGGATGCACGCTACCTGCTGTTGGTCATTGATAAAATGGCCAATGCACAGAATATTATGAAGGAACTGAAGATAATTCAGTAACCTGAAATATAATTACCGGACTCATTTTAAGGAAATTGGTTGGATTTTTCCGGATCAGATTTCTAAAGGATTTTCCATGATTTATACTAAGAATATATACAGGAAAACTGTAACAATACAAGGGAATAGATACGATTATTTTATAGCGAAGATAATAAATCATTTATCAAACGTTATTTTCTATTATTCACCAAAAAAAGCATTATGAAAAAAATCTTGGCACCTCTCATTCTCTTAATAACGATAACCGCTGATGCACAAAATCACCTCATCGGAATTAAAGGAGGCGTAAGCTGGTCCAATGCTTCCACATCGAAATATTTCGAACCCTATTTTAAAACAGGGTTTTCCGGTGGGATAACCTATGATTACGTTTTTAAGAAATATTTTTCAACCGGATTGGATATTACTTTTGACCAGCGAGGATTCCTGGAAAAGATATTTTTTATGGATGAGGATGGAAACATGACGGAGGGATATATATCCGTAAAAAATAATTACAACTATATTTCTTTACCTTTGAAGATAGGATTTCAATACGGAGAAAGTTTATACGGCTTTCTGAATATCGGAATAGTACCATCCTTCTTAATAAACGGGAATTTCACTTCGCCGGATATCTATTTAAATGGAATATTATTTGAAGGTGAAAAAATCAACATCACAAAGAGAGCCAACAGATTCGATCTTAGTGGCCTCGCCGAAATAGGCGGAGGTTACAAATTCAAAGGAAAATATTGGCTATATTTATCGTTTATTTTCCAGCATAGTTTTATTCCCATCACAAATGATAATTATTTCAGGAAAAGCAAAATCCGTCCTTATTCGATGATTGCTAATATCGGATTTAAATATAAATGATATTTAAAGTATTTAATTAACCCTTGCCAACTTTATTATTCACCAAATTTTAACCTTTATGAAAAGAATTTTTCTAGTTTTACTTGCTTTGACGGCCATAACCGTTAATGCTCAGAATCACCTCATCGGAATGAAAGGAGGAGTAAATTGCTCAAACATTTCCAATTCTCCCCGTGTAGATTTTAATTTCAAAATCGGTTTTGCCGGTGGACTAACCTACGATTTTCTTTTTAAGAAATATTTTTCAACCAGGAGAAGAAGTGGTCAATGGGGCACCATCAATTATTAATACA
>CALECM010000090.1 GCA_937949745.1 uncultured Bacteroidales bacterium
CCTGGTTATAAGATTTAATTTCCTGGATCGTATCCAGTCCTTCCTGAATCTGTTCGGTTACCGCCCGTTTGGCATCATACATGATTTTATTATCCTTCCGGAGTTTTTTCTTCGATAACAGTATAATAATCAAAGCCAACGGCACCACCCAGAATAGCGCCAATGCCAGCTGCCAGTTGTAAATGAACATCCCGACGGCAATCAGGAATATACTGATCAATGAAGCGAAAAGCTGTGGCACGGCATGTGAAAAAGTATGCTCAAGATCTGTAGAATCATCCATAATGGTAGAAGTGAGATCCGAAAGGTTTTTTTCACCAAAAAAAGCAAGCGGAAGTTTGCGAAGTTTTTCAGCAAGCGAAATACGGCGATTGGCACTTTCTTCGTAAACGGTCGTGAAAGTACTACGGTACTGGAAAACAGCGATGATATACATAAGGGCCATAAAACCGGTACCCAGAAGAATATAATAAAGTATACCATGTGTGACAGATACCGACGGATCAAATACAGGCCGGAGATAATCTTCCAGGAATAGAAAAACGTAAACCGCCGGAAGCATCAGGGCTATATTGAGCAATGTGGTGAATAGTATTCCCTTACAGAAATCCTGAGCGCCTTTAGCCGAAAGCGCAAACCGTTTTTGAATAATTTTAAGCATGAGTAACCTCCTTTCCGATGGTCCAGCGTACCGACTGCCGGTATTCATTCCACATGTTAGTATAAATTCCCTGTTTATTTAACAGATACTCATGTGTCCCCTGCTCTGCGATCCTTCCACGGTCGATAACCAGTATATGATCGGCGTCCGTTATGCTGGTAAGCCGGTGGGCGATCATCAGTACGGTCTTACCTTTGGTCAGTTCCGCGAGCGCTTTATGGATCAGATGTTCATTTTCAGGATCGGCGAAAGCGGTGGCTTCATCCAATACTACAATCGGGGCATTTTTCAGGATCGCCCGCGCCAATATGATCCGTTGCTGCTCCCCGCCCGAAAGATAAGTACCTTCAGTGCCGATCCTGGTTTCTAATCCGAGCGGTTGTTTCTCAATAATATCCCGGCACCGGGCCATATCCACAACCCGTTGCACTTCTTCCACCGTGGCCCCGGGGTTACCATAGACGATATTTTCCCATAAGGTGGTTTTAAACAGCCGGGTATTCTGAAATACAAAAGAAATATTTTTCATCAGTTCTTTCGGGTCGATATCCTTTACATCCATACCCCCGATAAGTACTGTCCCTTCCGTCACTTCCCAGAAACGCGGTACCAGTCGTGCTATCGTGGTTTTTCCGCTTCCGGAAGCTCCTACCAGCGCGACGGTCTTCCCTTGCGGAACATGAAAACTAATTCCATCCACGGCGTTTTGGTCGCTACCCGGATAACAAAAAGTAACCTTCTCGAAACGGATATCGGACTTCGTTAACGGCATAGCTACAGCCGGGACCGGCAGAGTATCGTATGAGGTAAGATTTTCGAGCCTGCCGATCGCTTCCCTCGCCTGCCCTAACGCCTGGTTCATGTACATGCTTTTCATAATACTTTGCGAGAATACCGGAGTGATCAATACAAACAGGAAGAAATTAAGTAATACTTCCGCGTAACTACCCGAATATCCGATTAAGAGAATGGCTACGGGCGCCAACACAAAAACAAATCCGTTGATCATGACCGTGTAAGCCGACATGGGCTTTTCCCACATTTTGGTATAATTAAAAACCATTTTGTTGTAGTTCATGATGCTTTTATGGAAATTTTTGAAAGAATAAATGGTCTGCTGGAACACTTTTACCACAGGAATTCCTCTCACGTATTCAACCGCTTCGGTATTCATCTCTTCCAGAGAAGTCATATAACTTTCCATAAATTCACGGCCTTTGGTACCCATCATAAATCCCATCACGAGCATACATGCGATAACGGGAATCATACCGGCAATACCCAGTCGCCAGTCGAACACGAAGATTAGTATACCCGCCACAACCGGAACGAGTATAGTGGCTGCCAGATCCGGTAACTGATGTGCAACAAATCCGTGGGTGATACTGGCATTATCGTCGATAATCTTCCGTATACGTCCGCTTGTGGTATTATCGAAAAAGCCCAGCGGCATGCGTACGATCTTCCGCATGGCCTCTTTCCTCAGGTTGGCTTCCAGTCTGAAAGCGGCGAGATGGGATGTCATGAGGCCAGCGAAATAAAGCAGGACGCTTCCGACGGCAGTACCCGCCGCCCACCAGGCATATGTAACGATCGATCCGGAAGCCTGAACGATTCCGTCCGTAGAAAACAGTTCCCTGACAATCAGCCAGATCAGGATAAAAGGCACCATCGCCGCCAAAGAACTAAGAGCTGATAATGCCATAGACACCGGCAACAGGAATTTCCGGTTGCCGGTGTAATGTTGCAGTTTTTTTAATGTACTCATTGTGTATTATTTTAGTGATTATTGATATTTTGTTTTTTCAATAGCGAACAATGTTTGATTTTATTCAAAAAATAAAGGGAGACATCCCTGCCTCCCTTTATGTACCGGTTAATCCGCACCATCCGGCGTATTCGAACCGGAAATATTCCCTGAAAAACTCCCGTATTTCCCTTCTGTCTAATTTATGGATTACAATTTCACCCAGAACGTTTACCATCCAGGATGACATGATATGGATAAAAAAATGGGAAACTTCATAACCTGTATTATAATGTCTCTTCTCTATCTCCATATATTCCAAACTAATATGAGTAATATGATCCGTAAACATTTCGCGGAAATTTTCCATTGACGATCCCCGGGAATCATGGAGTAAAAGATGTAGTTCATCCCTGTATTTATCGACCAGGGAAATAAAATATTCAATTACTTCTTCCTGATGACCGAACACCGAACTTCTGCTCAAATCCATACTCTCCTCCTGGTGCTGTTTGGTGACGAAGGCGAAGATCTCTCTTTTGGCAGGATTTACGACAGCCTGGAATATTTCATCCTTATTCTTAAAATAATTATAGATATTACTTAAACCCACTCTTGATTTCTGAGCGATATCCCGCATCGAGGTATTTTTAAAACCTTTACGGATAAACTCCTGACGCGCGGACCGCAGTATGGATTCGTATTTATCGTTTTTCAGTACTCTCATATAAACAGGAAATTCCATTTTTAGAGGACAAAGAAAGACCATATTTTCATCCTGCACAATACCTAATTCTTGGTATTTTTCCTAAATGATTAATTCTGATCCGGATTAGGATCCCGTGAATGTGAATAAGCTGTTGATAATTTAAAAAGAAGAGTCTCGGGTTCCGTGGAAATAATCAATACTTTTGTGCTTGATTTATGGTTCCCGAAGTTATCGTTGGGATTAAAAGGGAATCCTGTGAAAATCAGGAACTATCCCCGTAGCTGTAAGTTCCGTCAAGGACATGCCTCCTTTTGCCACTGGCTGTTAAGCCGGGAAGGCCGCAAAAGTCCGGAACAAGTCAGAAGACCTGCCATATCAAAAAACAATCCGGTGCTTTCGGGTGAAGAGCCGAGGATGGGAATCGTTCAATATGAAAATTCTCCTTCCGTTATTTCTCCGGCATCAGGCTGAGGATGAATACAAAACAGATAAAATAATATGTTATGGAATTATTAATTATCAAAAGAGATGGCAAAAAAGAACCTTTTTCCATCGAGAAAATTAAAAATGCAGTTGCCAAAGCGTTTCTCTCCGTCGGAAGTTTCGCTTCACAGGATGTATTGACCAATATCCTCAGCAGGTTAAATATTACCAACGGATCTTCCGTCGAAGATATTCAAAACCAGGTAGAAGTAGCCCTGATGGCTGAACGTTATTACGCTGTGGCCAAGTCTTATATGCTATACCGGCAGAAGCACCTGGAAGACAGGGAAGTAAGGGATAAATTAAAATTCCTGATCGATTATTGCGATGCGAAAAACGCCGCTTCCGGAAGTAAATACGATTCCAATGCAAACGTGGAGAATAAAAACATGGCGACCCTGATCGGCGAATTGCCCAAGTCTAATTTTATCCGGCTTAACCGCCGTATGCTCACCGACAGGTTAAAAGAAATGTACGGAAAAGAACTGGCCGACAAGTATATCCAATTATTAAACAATCATTATATATATAAGAACGACGAGACCAGCCTAGCCAATTATTGCGCCAGCATTACCATGTATCCCTGGCTCATCAGCGGAACGAATTCTATCGGAGGAAATTCCAAAGCCCCGACCAACCTGAAATCTTTCTGCGGAGGATTTGTTAATATGGTATTTATGGTTTCCAGCATGCTGAGCGGTGCCTGCGCCACTCCGGAATTCCTGATGTATATGAATTATTTTATAGGACTGGAATATGGGAACGATTATTATTTACAAACGGATAAAGTGGTCGACCTGTCAAAAAAACAACGAACACTGGATAAAGTAATTACGGACTATTTCGAACAGATCGTATATTCCATCAACCAACCCACCGGAGCCCGTAATTTCCAGGCTGTCTTCTGGAATATCTCCTATTATGACCGCTATTATTTCGAAAGTTTATTCGGAAATTTCGTTTTTCCCGACGGCAACAAACCCGACTGGGATTCCCTGAGCTGGCTGCAAAAACGTTTTATGAAATGGTTCAACCGGGAACGGACCCGCGCCGTATTAACTTTCCCTGTGGAGACCATGGCGCTCCTTTCTGAAAATGGAGATGCCAAAGACAAGGAATACGGTGATTTTACCGCTGAAATGTACGCCGAAGGCCACTCCTTTTTCACTTATATGAGTGACAATGCCGACTCGCTAAGCAGTTGTTGCCGGTTACGGAATGAAATTCAGGATAACGGTTTTAGTTATACTTTAGGTGCAGGCGGGGTTTCAACCGGTTCCAAAAGCGTGCTGACCATTAACCTGAACCGTTGTATACAACAAGCCGTAAGGGAAGGTATTTCCTATCAGTTTTTCCTGGAAGAAATAGTGGATCTGGTACATAAGGTACAACTGGCCTACAATGAGAACCTTAAGTATATGCAGGAAAAAGGAATGCTGCCTCTGTTCGATGCGGGCTATATCAACATGGCGCGTCAATATCTTACCATTGGTGTAAACGGATTGGTAGAAGCGGCCGAATTCCTGGGAATCGAAATAACGGACAATCCCGGTTATGAGGAGTTTGTCCAGGAGGTGTTGGGACTTATCGAAACTTATAATAAAAGATACCGGAGCAAAGAGGTGATGTTCAATTGTGAAATGATCCCTGCGGAAAATGTCGGGGTAAAACATGCCAAATGGGATAAACGGGACGGCTATGTGGTGAAAAGGGATTGTTATAACAGCTATTTTTATATTGTAGAAGACGAATCATTGAATATCATCGATAAATTCAGGTTACACGGCAGGAAATACATCGAACATCTTACCGGTGGTTCCGCTTTGCATCTCAACCTGGAAGAACATCTTTCCAAAGAGCAATACCGCCAATTATTGCGTGTGGCTACCCAGGAAGGCTGTAATTACTTTACCTTCAATATTCCCAACACCGTTTGTAACCATTGCGGACATATCGACAAAAGACAGTTGAAAGAGTGCCCGTCATGCCAAAGCGATAACCTGGATTACCTGACCCGGATCATCGGTTATATGAAACGTGTCAGTAATTTTTCCCAGCCCCGGCAAAAGGAGGCCGCGAAGCGTCATTATGCTCCGGTTCACCAGTTATGATATCGTATTCCAGGAGATTCCCGACGAGGTAACGCTGGCCATCAATATTTCCAATTGTCCCAACCGCTGCAAAGGCTGCCACAGTCCCTGGCTGATGGAGAATACGGGAGAAGTACTAAATGATGGAACTTTATCGGAGATATTGGCAAAATACAAAGGGTTGGTCACCTGCGTTTGTTTTATGGGTGGAGATACCGATCCCGTTGAAGTGGACAGACTGGCCAATCTAATACGCAAAAAAACGAACGGGAAATTGAAAACGGCATGGTATTCCGGAAAAAAAGATTTTCCGGAACAATGTTCATTACAAAATTTCGACTACATAAAATTGGGCCCTTATATTGAAAATCTGGGCGGATTGTCTTCCCCTGCTACCAACCAGCGGTTTTACCGTATCGAAGAAAATAAGCCGGTCGATATTACCTGTTGTTTTCAAAAAGACCGGCTGCGGAAGATTAAGACCGGATAAGCGTCATCAGGCAGAGTGAAAAAAATTCATACTTTTGTCCGTGCATTATTCAATAATTCCACAATGGTGATATGAAATTGAATAAACTTATTATATCCACATTCCTGTTATCCTGTTTTCTTATGAGTTGTAAGACTAATTTACCGCCACGGGATACTTTGGACACTCTTGGTCCGGTTGTTCCGTATGCCATAGATAAAATGCAGGACCGTATTTCATTGGGCTTTATCCCCCACGCCAGAGTATTTTATTTAGACGTCCAGAGTCCACAAAGTGCAACATACATAAAGATGCTGGAAGAATCCATGAGTTCCCGTATACCGGTCAATGTTTTTTTATTTCCGGGTACTACCGATATTGCCCTCATCAAAAAAACAACGAAAAAGGAGCGGGAACTGCATAAAAAGAAGTGGTCCGGAGAAAAGGAAGATAATTAATAATTTCCTGATTTACCGAACCCGTCATGCTTCATTTTGTTTAACAATACTACTCTTCCTGCCGAAGCCGGGAAAAATAATTTCATTTTTTTAAATACAATAGTATGAAATAAAATTATTATATTTACATTTTAAATTTGAATTTAAAAATGTAATTTAAATTATAGATTTAAATATTGATTATGGAAAAGATGAAGTCAAATACAGAACAACTGATCCTGGAGGCGGCGGAAAAGGTTTTCCTGTCACAGGGATTTGAAAAAACCAAGATCAGCGACATTGCCAGGCTTGCCGGAGCCAATAACGCGTTGATCAACTATTACTTCCGTTCCAAAGAAAACCTGTTCAACAAGGTGGTAGCCGGAAAAATAGAATTATTGGCTAATTCGATGAAAATTGTTACCGGCCGTAACAAACCTTTTCTGGAAACCATTAAAGATTTTACCGAAGCACAGCATGATTTTTTCCGGGAAAACGAGAAACTTCCCCAATTTATCCTTAGTGAAGTTTTTACCGATAATGAAAAAGCCGCACTTTTCAGGGATACCCTCATCCCGGTTATTTTACAGGCCACCGGACAATTGGAAAAGTCGTTAAATGAAGAGATAAAAAAAGGAAACGTCCGGAAAATTAACATGGTGGATTTACTATATATGATTACTTCATTAAATGTGCTATCCTTTATGGTATCTCCTCTTATCAGCCCTAACGCACCAAATCCCATTAGCAGCAGCTTTTCACAGGTTATGGAAGACCGTAAAAATAAAAATGTAGATATCGTGATGACTTACTTAAAACTATAGCGACAATGAAAAATTTTTGGCTAACCTTACTTTTTTGGTTTGCAGCGCTGATGATTCATGGGCAAATCACATTGGAATATTGCCAGCAAATGGCAAGGAAAAATTACCCGCTCATCAGGCAGTATAATTTGATAGAACAGTCCGCTAAATATAATATCTCGCAAATCCACAAGGCCTATTTACCGCAAATATCATTGAACGGAAAAGCCACCTGGCAATCCGACGCGCTGCGTTTTCCCGAGGAATTTTCCGACCTGCTTGACCAGATAGGTGCCAGTATCGATTTTCCTCCTCAGGACCAATATAACATCGCATTGGAATTAACCCAGACCATTTGGGACGGTGGTATTACTTCCGGACAAAAAAAATCGGTCGACGCACAGAAAGAGGTGGATAAAAATAATCTCGAAGTAAATCTTTACGCACTGGTAAAACAAATTAACCAGCTATTCTTCTCTGTTTTATTGATCGACGAACAAATAAAACAAAACAATTTACTGCTTGAAGAACTGGAACGGAATTATAAAACAGTACTCTCCTATGTGGACGCCGGAATAGCTCACCAATCAGATCTGGATGAAGTGACTGTTGAAATACTTTCCGCCGAACAACGTGACATGGAGATGAAAACTTCCAGGAAAACATTTATCCGGATGTTGAATATTTTCATAGGAGAGGAAATCGGAGACAGAACTCTTATCAAACCTTCCGCCGACTATGATGGAACAGAAAATATCCATCGTCCGGAACTTAAACTTTTCGATGCCCAAATCAGGTTATTCGATACGCAAAGCGGTACTTTATGGAATAGAGGCATGCCCCGAATCGCGCTTTTCGCCCAGGGAGCCTATGGTAATCCCGGATTAAATATGTTCGAAAGCGGTTTTAAACCCTATTTTATCGGTGGCATACAACTTGCGTGGAATTTCAGCGGCTTTTATACCAATAAAAATGAAAAACAGCTTCTGGGAGTTCAAAAGCAACAGGTTGAAATACAACGGGAAACATTCCTCTTTAACACCCGCCAGGAAATAGAGCAGAAAAACGGGGAGATTGAAAAGCTCCGGAACCTGTTGATAAAAGACGATGAAATTATCAAATTGCGGGAAAATATCCAGGAAACGGCTGAGTTCAAAGTGGAGAACGGCACAATGAGCGTCAACGAACTCCTGCGGAGTATTAATTCCGCGAATATCGCCAGACAAAACCGGTCTTACCACGAAATAGAATTACTTTTAGCCGTCTGGCAATTAAGAACGGAAACAGGAATAGAATTGAATCACTCAAAATAAATCATAAGGAACTAAAATGAAAAAAGTTGATTATAAGATAAAAAAACAGATTAAAAT
>CALECM010000091.1 GCA_937949745.1 uncultured Bacteroidales bacterium
GATCTACACTCTTTCCCTACACGACGCTCTTCCGATCTTCTATTTCGGAATTTATTATTAACCCTATCAATCTTCTTTTTTCGTTTTATTTCCGGTAAAAAGTACCTCTTGTTTATGGGTGAAAACAATAGATTACTTTTATCCGGTGGCGAAGATAGAATTGGTTTTTCTCTTTAAAGAAAATAATGCGAGGGGTTTACATAGAAGTGTCAAACCTTGACACTACCTGTCTGAAAACTAATTTATGGTATGATATTTGTAAATTTTTATACCCAGAGATAATAAGAAGTTTGCTTTTCTTTATTTTTCAACTATATCATTGATTATGAATAGAAGAATTCATTCCGATTACAGGATTGAAGAGATAATGAAGATAATGATTACGGACAGCGGAAAGACTAGTTTCCACATGTTGTTATTTAATAAGATATATTTTAAAGAATACTCAATAGAATGGATGTTTACCTCTTAAGACACAAATATTATTATATCCTTTAAGATGCAGTTATCATCAATTACTACAGATGGAGATTTATTCATTATTAGGAACGTAATGAGTGTCCCGGATTAAATCTTCCGAAACAAGCGAAATTGTAATCGATTTTTTCCGCCAGTTCTAATGACATGGAATCGTCAAATATGCGGTCTTTGCGTTTCTGATCCGTAGCACGGTTATACAAGGCCGTAACATGGTTTCGGGAACTCCGGAGAGATTTATTTTTGATTTATTGATCAATGGATTATTTTATAGTTAATTTATTTTCATAACCTGATAAAGTATATTTGAAAAAACTGAAATCAATGCCTAAAAACGGTTAAATTTTCTTATGTTTTGGATGCTGATAAATGGTGACAACCGATTCCCCGATTGTCACCACAGGATTATTTATTCAATTATTTCATGGATTGAAATTTAAACTCAAAATTTACCTACCACCTGTCTTTCAAGCATCCGGGCAAACATTCCGTTTTTCAGCCTGAGTTCTTCCGGCGTTCCGGATTCTTCTATCCCTCCACCGGCAAGCACAACAATCTTATCCGCATTGGCCACCGTACGCATACGATGGGCAATGATCAACACCGTTTTATCACGTACAAGCCGGGATATTCCCGCCTGGATTTTCGTTTCATTCTCTACGTCCAGAGATGCGGTAGCTTCATCCAGTAACACGATGGGCGCGTCTTTTAACAGCGCACGGGCTATCGAAATACGCTGGCGTTCGCCGCCCGATAAAGTTTCGCCATTCTCCCCGATCACCGTTTCATATCCTTTAGGCATTTTACTTACGAAATCATCGCATTGGGCTAACCGGGCAGCTTCCAGTACTTCCTCATCGGGAGCGTCTTTCTTACCTATACGGATATTATCCATAACAGAAGCGTTAAAGAGTACCACATCCTGGAATACGACGGAATAATTTTTCAAAAGGGTTTCCGGATCGATTCCGCTTATATCCTCTCCTCCCAACAGGATCTTTCCTGATTGTACGTCCCAGAAGCGGGCGGCCAGTTTAGCGGCCGTACTTTTACCGCTTCCAGAAGGTCCTACCAATGCGGTAATTTGTCCTTGTTTAGCTATAAATGATACATTTTTCAATACTTGTTTTTTTGATTCATAAGAAAAGTCCACTTCCCTGAATTCAATATCATAACCCTTGGGTTGGAAATCCGTTTCCCCCTGTTGAATAGGAAGGGCTTCCATTTCGTTCATCCGTTGGATACGAATATCAAGATAGAAAAGAGCGGCAAGATTATTCAATACTTCATCTACCGGACCGTAAATACGTGAGCCTATCACCATAAATATCAGATAGGTGAACAAATTGATTAAGTCTGAAGCCAGCAGGTTGGCGCCTACTATAATGACGGAAGCCAATCCGAGTTTCAAAAGGCTCTGCGAACTATTGACAAATACGCCGGCCAGCAATTCTCCCTTTGTCTGCCTTTTTTCAAATTGATTGATTTTACTGTCCAATTTTTCGATATAATCATTTTCCTGGTTATAAGATTTAATTTCCTGGATCGTATCCAGTCCTTCCTGAATCTGTTACTTGTTGGTATTTTAGTGTTTTTGGCGGCATTGTATTTTTTCTTC
>CALECM010000092.1 GCA_937949745.1 uncultured Bacteroidales bacterium
CTTCCGGTGTAAAGTCCAATAATTTTAAAAAATTCCTGTTTCTTAAATTGAAAGCCATAACTACATTTTTTAAGTGAATATCTATTTTTTATCCTGATTTATCTTATTTAACAATACGGGTTCCGCATCCCGGTTTACCTAACTGGTGCGCTTCCGTGATGATACATTCTTCTCCGCCGTTTTCTACGAAATAGATGGCCGCACGCACTTTAGGTGCCATGGAACCTTCCGTGAAATGACCCTCTGCCATATATTTCTTCGCTTCTTCTACGGTAATCACATCCAAAGGTTTCTCACCGGGCTTCTTGAAATTGATATAAACCTTGGGAACATCCGTCAGTATATAAAATTCATCCGCCCCTATTTCAACGGCCGTCAGCGCTGAAGCCAGGTCTTTATCGATCACGGCTTCAATTCCATCAATCAGTCCGTTCTCTTCCCTGATTACAGGGATTCCACCTCCACCTACCGTTACAACAACGTAACCTTCCTTAGAAAGTTGTTTTACCAGTGAAATATTTTCTACCTCTATGGGTTTTGGAGATGCCACTACTTTCCTCCAGCCGTTTCCCTTGGGATCGGCTTTATAAACGGCGCCGGTTTTCTTGTGGAGCTCTTCCGCCTCTTCTTCTGTGTAATACGGACCAACTGGTTTGGTAGGATTGTCGAACATCGGATCGTTCCTGTCCACTATAACCTGGGTTATAAGGGATACCACTTTCCTGTCGATTTTCTCCCGGGTAAGAACATTCCGTAATCCCAACTCGATCAGGTACCCGATCGAACCCTGGGTTTCTGCGACGCAAAAATCAAGAGGCTGGCGTTCTATATTGAATATCTGTCTTCCTGCCTCATGCTGCAGCATCACATTACCTACCTGCGGACCGTTACCATGTCCGATCACCAGGTTGTAGTTATCCTTGATCAAATTGAGGAGCGACTGGCAGGTATCCGTTACGTTTTGTACCTGTTCTTCAAAAGTTCCTTTTTGTCCGGCCCTTAATAAAGCATTTCCTCCGAAAGCTATCACAGCGAGTTTTGACATAAGCAATATATTTAATCTCTATTTATTTTCTGTATTGTTGATTTATTTATCCATAAATGAAAGAGAAGCGTAAAGTAAATGAAAAACTACTCTACGCTTCCCTTCGGTATATTTCAATTACCAGATTTCGGTTCTTCTTTCAGGTGCAAGGTACATAGGATCACCTTCCTTAATATTGAAAGCTTCAATAAAAGGAGTGATATGGGGAAGTGTACCGTTAACACGCCATTTGCCCAATGAATGCGGGTCTTCTTTTGTACGGCGTACAATTTCGGCATCCCGGATATTACCTGCCCAAACCAGAGCATAAGCAAGGAAGAAACGCTGTTCCGGTGAGAAACCATCCATCTCACCCTGCACTTCTCCGTTGGCTTTAGCTTTTTGTAATGCCACGTAGGAAACATTCAGTCCGCCATTATCCGCGATATTTTCACCGAGTGTAAAATTACCGTCCGCATATAGAGGTTGTCCGTCAACGTTTAATACTTCGATATTATTAAAATAATCGATCAGGACCTGTTTACGCTGGTCGAAAGCTTTGGAATCTTCGGCGGTCCACCAGTCATTGAGGTTCCCGTCCTTATCATATTGGCGTCCCTGGTCATCAAAGCCATGGGTCATTTCGTGTCCGATCACCACGCCGATAGCGCCATAATTAATAGCATCGTCAGCATTACGGTCAAAGAAAGGAGGCTGTAAGATACCTGCAGGGAAACAAATTTCATTGGTCGTAGGATTGTAGTAAGCGTTAACTGTCTGCGGGGTCATGAACCACTCGTCCGGATCAACCGGTTTGCCGATCTTCGACAGATCATATTGCGTATTAAATTTGCTGGCTCTCATCACATTTGCATAATAGCTGTCATTATGGATATCCAGTCCGCTATAATCTCTCCATTCATCCGGGTAACCTATCTTCACGTGGAAAGTATTCAATTTTTCCATGGCTTGTTTTTTTGTCGCATCGGTCATCCAGGTATTTTGTTGGATACGTTCGCCTAAAGCATCCTGCAGGTTATGTACCAGTTTAAGCATTCTCTCTTTGGATTCCGCCGGAAAATATTTTTCCACGTACATTTCGCCTACAGCTTCTCCCAATGCGCCTTCCACGGTATTCAGAACCCTTTTCCAACGAGGTCTTTGCTCTTCTCTTCCCGAAAGGACTTTGCCGTAAAAATCGAAGTTGGCATTCACAAAATCGTTGCTCAGGTAAGAAGCGGCCGAATTGATCACTTCCCAGGCTAAGTAAGCCTGTAAGGTGTTGAGATCGGTTTTATTTAGGATGCCGTTGAGTTTTTCAAAATAACTTAATGTAGCCAGATTCACCGTTTGAAGATTACCGAGGCCCATTCCGTTCATATAAGTTTTTACGTCCAGGATAGGAAGCATCTGTTGGAATTCCTCAATGGTTTTGATATTATAGGTGAGGTTCGGGTCACGTAAATCATTTTTATCGAGGCATATTTTGGCCAGTTCGGTTTCGAAGTTCAGTATCTTGCGGGCCATCTCCTCTTCTTTTCCTTCAAATCCCGCCAATTTTGAATAACCGGAAATGGTATACATCTTGGTAAGCAGTTTCACGTACTCATCCTGATAGTTTTTCATTCCGCTTTCCAGGTAATAATCCCTGTCGCCAATCCCTAGTCCGCCCTGGAAAAACCAGGCGATCGTCATTTTACTGTCTTTAGGGTCGGCTTCTCCGAATAAATAGAAGAACGGATATCTGCCGCTGAGGCCCATGTTCACCAACAGGCCGGTCAATTCTTTTTTATCTTTTAAAGCTACAATAGACTGCAGTTCCGGCTGGATCGGCTGAGCGCCTTCTTTTTCGATGGCTACCGTATCCATGCCCAGGTTATAGAAATCACCGATTTTTTGTGCTATGGTACCCTGCTCATGCTTTTCCGCCGCGATGCCGGTTACCAGTTCTTTTAATTGTTCCTGGTTCTGTTCCGCCAACTGGTCGAAGGCGCCGTATCTTGAATATTCGCCGGTAAGCGGATGATTTTTCATCCAGCCACCGCCCGCGTACTGGTAAAAATCCGTCGCAGGATTGGCCGATAAATCCAGGTTCTCAGGATTAATACCGGAAGTTAATTGGGATGTAGTTTCCTTTTTCCCTCCGTTACAGGAAATCAGTACGATGGCGAAAGCCGCCGTAATGATTAAAATTTCCCTTTTCATTGTGTTAATGGTTTGATTGTTAGTTAAATGATTTTTATCCTCAAATTAAAGGAAGTCGCAAAGATATAAAAGAATCGGGATATAGAAAAATAAAATTAATTTTTTTTATTTTTATAAGGAATACCGCTCTTTATCAATTTAATTCCCGGATATAGGTGGATGTACTGATCTTTTTTACTACAAAAATGAGATCCCCATAAAGATGTTTTTTATTATGATGACCATCATTGCAATGATTTATATATTTTTGCTGGCAATCTAAAATCAGACAGTATGAGAAAACCGAAACCGAAATTACGTTCCTATCAAATAGAAGAGCAACGGGATTTTTCCGGAATGGACCTTCAGGATATCGATTTTGAAAGCGTTGAATTCCGGAACTGTATTTTCGATCATCTCTCCGAAGCTAATTTTATTGATTGTCTTTTCGCCGGTTGCAACCTGAGTAACGTTTCCGTAAACAATACCAGGATGCAGAATGTCCGTTTTCAGGATTGTAAGTTGTCGGGGATCAATTTTTTTGAGACGGCCGATTTCTGTTTTAATGTCCATTTTGAAAACTGTATCATGGATTATACCGGTTTCGAGAGAAAAAAGCTATACAAGAGCAGTTTTCTGAAATGTAAGATCCATGAAGCCAATTTTACCGGAGCCGACCTTTCCGAAGCTACAATAGAAAATTGTGATTTCGAAGGCACCGTTTTCGGAGGAACCAATTTAAGCGGAGTGGATTTTTCCACGAATTACAATTTTATGATCGATCCTACCGCTAATTATATTAAAAAAGCTGTTTTCAGTAATCTGCAACTATCGGGTTTGTTACGCCAGTTTGATATTATCATACGGGAAGATCTTTAGGAAGCCGTATCAACCAGCCGTTTTTCTTTCTGCCTTAACCGTATGAAATGGAAAATACTATATGCCATGAAGAGGTAAACCAGATAGATGATCGCTTCGTGATGATGGAGATAAATAATGGCGAGGGCTAATAGGAAAATCACAACGGTCAACAAAGCTGCCTTTAGGAAATCAGGCCAGAGTGAACGGGGTTTACCCCATACTTTGGGCATGAAAACCTTATTGAGCGGTTGCACGAAACCGTTCATCAGTAAAATCGAATAAGAGAAATACCCATGCACTACCTCACCTAAAAGAAAGACTACGCATAATATTCCTATCATGATGCCATAGTAAAGTTTTCCGGTCGGGGTGGAGGTGCTGGTCGGCATATCGGTAGCCATGTAGATGGCGCCGAGAAAAATGCCTCCCAAAGAGAAGGAAAGTTTATATCCGGAAAACATCAGTAATAATAAGGCAAAGGCGGCAGTCATGCCGAATGGAATATGCCATGATATCCTGCGGCGGAATAATAAAAACAATCCTCCCAATACCAGAAATAATACGGAATATTCCCCGATAGCACCGGAGGGTCTGTATATAAGGGAATCGAGAAATTGATTTCCGAAAACAGTAACTTCCCGCATTTGCAATACGGATTGATCATGCCAGATAACACCGGATCCCATTATGACCGGAAAAAAGACCGTCATGAATTCTCTTCCCGCAAGAGCCGGATTAAAGCGGTTCTTTCCCAATCCTCCCCATAATAATTTACCGAAAAGTACGGCCATACAAGAACCGAATGCGACCAGGTATAAAGGAGTGAAGGTGCCTACGGTAAATGAAAGCAGAATGGCTGTCACAATAGCCGATCCGTCCGAAATGGTTTGTTTTTGTTTTGAAAAAAGGAAAGAGAAAAGAAATTCGGTAAGCACCGCGCTGCCAACCGCCACGAGAATCACGACGAGAGGTTTGGAACCATAAGCGAGGCAGGCCATGATTATACACGGTACCAGTGCCAGGATCACATCCGTCATGACTTGTGTTGTGCTGTCATGCGTCCGGACAAAAGGATTATATAGTTTTTTCGCGATTTGCATTTTCGATTTCTTTAAGTTTACTTTTTCCTTTTTTAATACTTTCGACCAGCGGTACTTTACTGGGACAGATATATTCGCAGGCGCCGCATTCGATGCAATCATTGAGGCTGAATTCCGGAAGTTCTTTATACCGTTGTTTCCTGAAAAGTTCTTCGTATTTCATCGGCATCAGATGCATCGGACAAACGTCGACGCAGTAGCCGCACCAAATACAGGGAAGACGCCTGAAATTTCCGGGTTTTAATAGTAAGATACCGCCGGAGCCTTTGGTTACGGGCGCGGAAAGTGACATCGCGTATTTGCCCATCATCGGTCCGCCCACAATACAAAGGCTACCGGAAGGCGGCATGCCGGTCGATTGCAGGATATGGGAAAGGGGAGTCCCTATTTTGATGAGGTAATTGCCGGATTCCCCGGAAGCTTCTCCGGTTACCGTCATCACTCTTTCTACAAAGGGTTTGCGGAAAAAAACAGCTTCATATACGGCAAAGACTGTTCCGACATTACTTACGATAACACCGGCTTCGGCCGGAAGTATTTTTTTGGAAATCTCCATGCCCGTCACGGTTTTGATCAATTGTAATTCACCGCCCTGCGGATAAGCGTCAGGAAGAAGTTGTATTTCAATCATCCGGTATTTCTCCTGTTGGAGGAAAGGTTCGAATATTCCCTTTAGTTCCCTGTTTTGGGATTCGAAAGCCAATACGGTTCTCGAAGCCTGTAATATACGGTTTACGATCAGAATCCCATCCAGCAATTCCCGGGTTTTTTGAGCCATTACCGCATAATCTGCCGTCATATAAGGCTCACATTCAGCGCCGTTGATAATAAAAGTATTGATAATCTTACCTTTAAGGTCGAATTTTACGGATGTCGGAAATTCAGCGCCCCCCGCACCTACGATACCCGCGTTACGGATAATGTCAAGCAGTTCTCCTGTATGATACTCCGCCGGGTCTTTAGCTTCTTCCCTGGTCTCCGCATTTAAGAAATCATTCTCTATGACGATGGTGTTCGACATGGAACCGTCAATCTGTGGATATTCGGAGATCTCCTTCACCACACCTGAAACCGGCGAGTGCATGATGGCGGGAGAGCCTTTCTCAGAACGACCTATTATCTGGTATCTTTGAACTTTTTCGCCTACCTGAACAACGGGTAGGGGAGCGCTTCCGAATTTTTCCTGCAATGGCATATAAAATAAAGACGGATCGGGTAGCTGCCCGATTTTTTTCCCCTTAGTCTTTTCTTTCATGGAAGGAATATGTATCATCATAAGATTTCGGATTTAAGATTAAGGATATATGGGTTGGCAAATCTTTCGGAACATATCGTCTGCCCATACCGGTCGATGAGAAATCCTTCCACAAAGTGATTTTTTGATAAAAGACTCATTTTCCGGTGAAATGTGTCTACGGTTTCGTTGAAAAAAGCAGTAGATAGAATATCGCCGGTCAGACAGTCTTCCGTTAACATACCGGTTTCCCGATTGGCCGAAGGATATCCGGAAAGAGGATTCAGGATATGGCCGTAACGTTTCCCCCTGATCGATATGAAGGTTTCGTTTTGTGAAGAAGTCGTATAGCATTGGTTACTCAGCTTAATCATCGGGGCTTCTTCATCGTAACCAATATTTTTTAAGCGGATGTGCCAACAGGGATGTTTAGTATTATTCAGGGCAGCGATCGTACTTCCTCCGGCATTCACAATAGCGTCGTCGATACCCAGTTCTTTCATTTTTTCCACTATCTTGTCTACCGCGTAAGCTTTAAGGAATGAGCCCGTCACGATTTCCTGTCCTTTGTCGATTCTAATGTAATTACCTTTTATCTCGATTTTTTTATAATCAACAAGAGAACGTATATTTTCAATCTCTTTCACGGAAGGAGGACTCCAAGTATTCTTTCTGTAAAATCCCCATAACCGTAACAACGGCATGATGGTGACATCATATTTCCCTTCAAAGTATTCCGAGAATGAGATTACTTTTTTTAAGAGCCGGATTGTTGCATCGCTTATTTCGGTATATTTTCCCGCATTACGGTTAATCAGGTCAATTTCCGAACCGCGTGTATAAGAATTAAGCCGTGCGTCGATTTGTTCCGGGATTTCAAAAAGGCGGTCCAGAATTACATCACCGTATTCTATCGGGATTTTGATTTTTACCGGAGTATGAAACAGATACCGGGTTTGTGCCCGGTAAAGCGATTTTTCCATAACTACTATAAACTTCCTGAAGCGTTTTCGGGCGAATCCCCTTCGATAGTGGTTCCCTGTGAATGGGATGATGTTGTGTTTTCCCTGTTGTTGAACCAATACGTCCATAGTAGAACCACAACTCCCAGTAAATATAATCCTGTTTTTTTCAGGACTTTCATGATAAGATACCTGTTCATGTTCCCGTTATTTATGTTCAACCCAAATCAAATCTTCCGTTTTATAACCTATATTTCTCGCCTGCCTGAGATAGGATTGCTGGAATTCTACCGGCATTGTTTTTTCGCGCGACAACAGCCATAGATAATCGAGGTTTTTACCTGCCACCATCGCATACCTGTATTCAGGATCAATAGCGATAACATTATAACCGGAGTAAAACGGACCGAAAAACGACACTTTTAATTTTCCTTCGTTGGGACTATCCACGAATTTGGCTTTTCCTTCCGCTTCCGTATTTTCATTTTTTACATAATTATAACCCCGGTTTACCACTTTGATGGTTCCGTCGTCATTAAGGGAGTATTCGGCAGTGGTATTATTTAAATTCCGCTCCTGTTTAAAATCCAGTCGGGCTATTTCATACCATTTCCCTAAATATTTTTCGCTGTCAAAAGACTTTACGGCTACCGCACCATCCGGAATGGTTTTACAAGAAAAAAAGAAAATTGCCATTATCGTGCATACCAAAATGCCCGCATACCGGTTTAGTATTGTTTTCATCTTTAAAATATTAATTTTTTGTTATTTTATTTAAAAATAACGCTTCAATAGATTAAAGGTTTAGTCGTTTCCTGATAAGGGAAATCCAAAGGGATGCGAATATTATTCGCATTAGGGAAAGAAGTATGCGGTATATAAAGATCAATAATACTATTTCACCCAGACATTTACTATTTCACCGATAAATAAGGTGTGTTGTGACGTTTCGGAACCGTAGGTCTTTTCCACGATCGTATTATCCAGGATATTTTCTTTATTGATAGGGTCAGCATAGAGTTTCCTGCATTCAATGATCATCTGCGCTTCCGTAAAACTTACCGAGCCTGTGGGCGTAGAAACGGAAGTAAGGCCGGATTCTTTAATTTTATCCGTATCCCGTCCAGATTTGGTCCCGAGCATATTCAATATATTCTTATAGCTTTCGTCGAAGAAGGTGAGCGTGTAGTATTCATTCTTTTCCAAAAACTCATAGGTATAGCGGGTATCCCTTACCGTAATGAAAGTCACCGGTTTGTACCATATTTCTCCGATCCCTCCCCAACTGGCCGTCATGGTATTGAAAGAGGAGTCATTGCCTGAGGTGATGAGCATCCATTCTTTTCCAATCAATTGGATTGGATTCCGGATTTCAACAGGCTCTATTTTACGGAAACCGTTCCAGGTTTCACTGGCGGCATCTTCTACCGGGAGTTCGTTAGGAATATCATTATTTTTCGGGTTACATGCCATCAGGAAAAAGGCGATCGTAACACAGGAGAATATCACTTTCATTGTTTGATTATTTTTCGGACAAAAATAAGTAATAATTTTGAGTTCAACGAAAAACATGATCTATAATTATTCACTATTTCTAAAAGGTTGTGGTGATTACTAATTAACCCGGCATGATCACTAAACTTTTTAAATATATACCTGTTAATACTATCGGTCTTATCTTATCGTTTTATTATTAAAAATATTTAAAATGAATAAGATACCGTTGAAATGGCTATTTTTGCCATATTTATTATTGTCGTTTGTTTTCGTAAATGCGCAAACCATGAAAAAAGAGTTGTCTGATTTTGAAAAACACGTTATCCGAGATAAAGGGACGGAAGCTCCGTTTACCGGTGAATATAATGACTTTAAAGAGAAAGGGACTTATACCTGTAAGCAATGCGGTGAACCGCTTTACCGTTCCGAAGATAAATTCAGTTCAGGATGTGGTTGGCCCAGTTTCGATGATGAGATTGACGGAGCGGTAAAACGGACCGTCGATGCCGACGGAAGACGTACTGAGATTACTTGTGCCAAATGCGGCGGACACCTTGGTCATGTTTTCGAAGGTGAACGGTTTACAGATAAGAATACCCGCCATTGTGTTAATTCAGTATCGCTGGAATTTGTGCTGGAAGCTAAGGAAACTACGGAGAACCCGGAGACTGAAACTGCTATTTTCGCAGGCGGTTGCTTCTGGGGTGTGGAATATCTGATGTTGAATACACCCGGCGTCATATCTACCGAGGTGGGTTATATCGGAGGCACGACTGAAAATCCGACTTATGAGGACGTTTGTTCCCATACTACCGGTCATGCGGAGGCTTTGCGGATTCTTTTCGATCCCTCTAAAGTTTCTTTCGAAATTTTAGCCAGGCAATTTTTTGAAATCCATGATCCTACACAGGTAAACCGACAGGGGCCGGATGTGGGTGACCAGTATCGTTCGGAAATTTTCTATACCACACCGGAACAGAAAGAAGAAGCCGGAAAATTGATCAGTATATTAGAAGGAAAAGGTTATAAGATCGCCACTAAGGTCACACCGGCAACTACTTTTTATCCGGCAGAGGATTACCATCAGGATTATTATAGTAAAAAAGGTACAACACCTTATTGTCACATTTATACCAAAAGGTTTTAAGTCGATAACGGCGAATCTGCCATAATAAACCGCCAGGGTTTATCCTTCCACTCTTCCGCGTAATCGATCCCGACCCGGGGAGCGGTTTTATATGGAGGATGTATATCGCTGTCTTCAATCCATAGATGTTCGCCTGTGATCAGTTGTCCCCGTAATGATATATCCAGTTGCAAAGAACGGCCTACCCGCCCGGGACCGTAAATTCCCTCCACTGCCCTGATCATCACGCCTTGCGGTTGTTCTTTACCGCCGGTTACGATATTAAGTAGCCAATGGAGGCCATAGATCAGATAAACATAAATATGTCCTCCTTCGAGATAAAGCGTTTCCGTCCTCGGTGTTTTGCCCCGCGAAGCATGGCAAGCCTTATCTTCTTCGCCGCGGTATGCTTCCACATCCGTAATCATGAGACGTATGATGTCTCCGTTATCCATTTTCCTTACCAGGTATTTTCCCAAAAGATCCGGTGCTACTTCCAGTACATCCCGGCGGAAAAAATCAAGAGGAAGTTTTTGGCCCATCTGTCATCATTATTAAGTGTATACTGCAAAATTAAGGTATTCTGCGGGGAATAATGGCTATTTTTTTAATTTATCAAGTAATTTTTTGGCAGCTTCCCAATCTACAAAGGGTTTTTTACTTACGGAGGGATCACTTCTTAAAGGGCAACCCAGTCCCCGGTCATCGATATAGAGATCGGCGTAGATTTTGGGACTTTTGGAAAATCTCCATTGTTGCGGATTCCGGTTAACGGCATATAAAGGGATGCCGTATGCCCTGAACCAGTTTTCGGCATCTTTCAGGGTTGCCCCGTCGCGGTTGGTCAACAAGATTAATTGATGTCCTTCTTCCGTTAATTGCAGTAATACGGACGCGGCACCGATCTCTTTTCCCACTTTGGGAAATTCATTGGATACGCAAACCCCGTCGAAATCGATAGCTATAACCATAGTTTTCCTGTAATTATCCGAATGTCCGGGTTTCCACATTTTTCCAGCCTTTCTTGATATTCTCATCCAGATAACTCCGGTAAAGTTCCATAATCTGGTCATGGTCGTCCGATATACGGATCTCACGTTGCAGGGGTTCCTGCCGTTGAGAACTGTAATTGGTATAATGCAGGACATAAGAGGGGAAGTCCCCGCTCTCTTCTTTATTGGTTTTCCAGATGAGGTATTTCTGCAACATGGATTTTTCCCCAAGTTGTTTGGTGTAAACATCGCGGAGAAGTAATACGCTTTCTTTCATTTCGGACGGGGGATTTTCCACTATTTCTTCCGGTTCGAAAGAGGCGAAATCTTCAATCTGAGTGAGGCGCGTATCGGTGGCATTGGCTTTTTTATCTTCACGGAACCGTTCGAATACCGGGGCGATGAATGTAAGCCCGGTAACGGTTTTATCCAGCGTATATCTTCCGTTTTCCATTCTCAGCACCGTATTTAAAACCGGACCGTTGGCGGTTTCATAAATCACATCCCTTATGCTGAACTCCATCACCGTATCGGGTTCAACCATGCGAAAAGCCACATGGTTGGAATCCGTTTCAATAAAATCCGATCCGATAATCCTTTCGGTAAAATGTTGCATCATTTTATTTTTGAGCTCTTCTTTCATCCCGCCTCCCACATGTACCACGATCTGGTAAAGACCTTCCTCCGGCATCATGGCGATCAGGAATGTCCGGGTTTGCCCGGTCTGATCTCCGGTACCTTCCGTAAAACCGACAACCACTCCGTCGACATAATGCCTGGGTTTAATTTTAAAAACAAAAGGGAGATCGCTTCTCACCACCAGTCCTTCCGCGGTTCCTTCGTCGATCCAGTTCCGGTAGATATCTTTCACTTGTTCATTAGAGTTCGCCACTTCCATCTCCACCGCTTTAACCTGTTTTCCCTTCCCAAACCAATTCCTGAGCTGCTCCCAGGTTTCGATATAATTTTCAGCTTTATAAGGTTCATTGTTGAGCTCCAGTATATCGAAAGCGGCCAGGTTTAAAATACTGACATCTCCTTTTTTCGACAATGCATGGATCAGATCGTGCGTACGGGTTCGTTTATCACTGTCATCCACATAAATCTCAGCGGGTATCACCGCCTCTTTAACTCCGGCTTTCTTCAATAACCTTACGGTCTCTTCAATACAGGGAATACCGCGTCTTATCCGTCCGGAACGGTTAATGGTAATCGCTTTCCCGTTCTCATATACGATAGTAGCAAATTCCCCGTCATATTTACGGGTAACGTAATAACGGCTGTCGCCCAGTCTATGGTCAATCTGTTGCGGACTAAGGGCAATAAATTGTTTGAGGAAATTTTTCTTATAGGTGAGGGCTTTCGTAGAAGTCTCAGTGTCGATAGCATCGATCTTTCCTTCTTCGTAACCATTCATTTTTTTAAACCTGTCGTCGTAGAGTATCATTATGAAAGCGCTTTTAATTCAATGTCCGATAAATGAAGAATCAATATGTAGCGGTCTTTTTCAGCTCTGCCTTCAAGAAAACCACGATAGGGCTGGCCACCTCTGGTCAGTAAAATAGGATCCGTGCCTTTAGGGCCGCTTCCCATGAGTACCATGGAATTACTCTCGTCCAGTTCTTTGGCCATATTGTAAAGAAAGTCAAAGGTTACGCCGTTAATATGCCGGATCTGGTATTTCCTGTAAAAAACAAAACGGCGTATTGCTTCCGATTTCGAGAACCGTTTGCCTGTCCATCTGATGGGAATCTCGGTATTGACATTGGCCGGAAGTTTATTGATGTCATGCCGTTCTATCTCTTCCCCGTCGGGATTGTATACCACCTGGTAAAGATTCAGACGGTAAGCGATGTTGTTATCCTGGTCGATATATAATTTGTGAGTCCTCCGTAATTTTTTACCTACATTCTCCATATCCACTTCCGGGTCGGAATCCAATAAAGCTTTTTCCAGTGAAACAGGATTTCCGTCATACGTATCCAGCAACGCATTGTAATCATAATGGATGGTGTTTTTCAATAATTTCACATTGATCTTATCTTCTCCTGTGGGCAATATACTCTTTACCGGACTTTTTCTGACCAGTTGTTCCACGGCGACTTCCGCATCCCTTTTTTTGGCATTGGCAATATGGATAGCTTTCATTCTCTTTTCTCTTAAAACATGGTGAAATCAATATCGTCATCACCTATTTCGATATAATCATCGGTATCTTCATCAATAATACCGCAATCACCCAGGCATAACATTTCAAATTTATTTTTGTACCCCAGCATCATAAAGAGAGTGCCTTCGGAAGCCAGTATGAATGCGGGAGTGGTTACATAACTGTCGAGATAAGTATAATCAAATATGTATATTTTATCCCCGATCAGGGCCGGCATCTCTTCCGGAATATTGTCCAGTTGATAATAATCCGTAATACTGTAATCCAGGAATTCCTCTTCCGTGACGGTATGGGTTAGGGTGATCGTCGTATTGTAACTGGAAGTGATCAGTTCTGCCGGAGTGCCGTCTTCGTTCACGACTTTTAATGATGACCGTTCCACCCATTCTCCCCGTGGAGAGAGTATACCGATGGCCGTGCCTCCTCCGGCGATGATCAGGGAGCCCGTATCATCCGTACTTACTAACCGGCAAGGTCTTCCATCCTCGTCAAGCGCTACAATTTCGGTCCATCCGTATAATTTTTTGCGGTTTACCCGTTGCGGCGTCACTAAATACTCTTTTTTCTTTATCCTGAATGTAAGATTGCGTGGCATGGATCTTATTTTAACTACGTAATTAATTATCCCCATGCAATAAAACAATCCCTTATATCCATTGTTTAGCGGAATTAAATATTTGTTAAAATTATGGTGGTAGTGAATTGTTCACATTTAATTCTGTATAGACTCGTTCGTCTGATAATTTCATTAAATCCGGTTATAGTTAAGTTCCGTTTTTAACAATATATACGGAAAAGGGTTCCGGTTCCGGCATCATTATTTTTTATATGATTGCAATGTGAGATGCCAAAAATAAATCACCATGTAGGGCAGTAAAATGAATTTATATCCTGGCTGATAGGCATGTTATGACCGAAAAAATCAGTAATTTAAAAGATCTTTATATAGTTGTTCCAATCGTTTGCGGAGATGTTTTACCGCGTAATGTTTCCTTGAAAGGAGAGTGTTCACGGGAATGCCTGTCATTTCAGCTATTTCTTTAGCCGGAAGTCCGTCCATTTCCATCAATTCAAAAGCTTCGCGTTGTTCGGAAGGCAATGCGGATAGAGCCATTTCAAGTTCTTCCCATACCAAAGAACGGATGTATTCGGTTTCAGGAGTGGTATCATCGCTGAATAATACTTCGGAGAAATCATTCCATAAAGAATCGGCATCGTCGCCATTATATTTGTAAGAAGGCAATTCTTCCTCATGTTTCTTTTTGCCTTTATTAATAATGGTATTGTGGGCCACCCGATACAGCCACGCCGAAACCTGTTCGATAGGATTAAGAGTGTTTTCGACTGTTTTTACCAGTTGATATAAAACATCCTGTAAAATATCTTCCGCATCTTCATTATTGGAAACCCGCTTACGGATAAAAGATTTAAGACGGGGTTGATATTCTGCAATGAGGTTTTCAAGTTCCTCATGGCTCGTTTTTTTATTCATTATCCTTTTTTGGTTCATCGCTCATACCGCCAAAGCCACCCCGTGCAAAGAACTCGCTGCCTCCGAACGGATGTCCGGAAGCGTATTCTTTTCTTTTATTGATAAACTCCCTCCGTTGTTCCGGTGTCATTTTCATCCATTTGTCATGGATCGGATTTTTATGATGGGCAGCCATCATTCGTCCTTTCATTCCGAATCCAAAACCACCGAATAATATACGGGCAAGTATAAAAAGTCCTGAAGCCTGCCAGAAATTAATCGCAGCCAGTCCGAATATGCCCGGTATCAGAAGATTCCAAAGTACCATAACCGCTGCACTGAAACCTGCCAGAACAATGGCTCCCATGAAAAACATTTTTAATCCGCCTTTTCTTTTCATTGATATTTGTTTTTAATGATTATTAATCTGCAAAAGTCCGTATTCCTTCATATTTATTATTATAAAAATAACTTCTATTATTGAAGACAATTGAGCCGAAGAAATATTTTAAGCAACGGAAGAAAAACCAGTAATTATTTGTAGTATAGTGATTTTATTTTGGTTTTAAGAATTATTCCGGTCTTTATCTTGGTAAAGCTGTTAACTCAGGAGCCAGTCATTCGGTGGATAGCTCGCATGAACCAGTATCATTTAAAAGCTGTATATAGTTTCACGATGATGGCTGAGTTCTTTTTGAACAGTGGTTTTCGACAGTTTCGGTAACTTAAAGCAGGTCGGCTGAATTCATCGAAGCGACCGGTTAATGGACGGAAGTTTTGGAAAAAAGATTGATTATGATAACACCGGCGATGATGAGCGATAAGCCTATAATAGCCGGAATATCAGGAATTTGTTTGTAAAGGAAAATGCCGGCTACGGTGATCAGTATAATGCCGGCTCCCGACCATATCGCGTAAGCAATTCCTATCGGGATGGATTTTAACGTAAGACTGAGAAAATAAAAAGCAGCGGCATAACCGATAATCGTGATGATGGTAGGAATAGGTCTGGTAAATTGTTCCGTACTCTTAAGTGCAGATGTGGCGATGGTCTCGAAAAGGATTGCGATAAAGAGTAACAGGTATTTTTTCATAAGAATGAATGACTTATTCGCAATAATCCGTATGATGATTCTAATGAATCCCAGGAGATCAAATATCGATTAAGATGAGGTAGCCGCAGGTTTATATTTGATAAATCCCTGCCGGTATAGCTGGTTAAAAAAAGTAACGATACGATATTCATAGTTTTCTTCCCGGTTAAAGTGATCGGCCAGGGCTTCCACGATATTTTGAATATTACGTTTGCCGTCAACCAGGTCCCATACGGCTGTTCCGTGTTCCTCAAACCGGATCCGAATCACAGGAGATTTTCTTTTCGGTACGAAATACTTAAGCATAAACTTACTGCGGAAACGGGGGAAAGCTATCACCGACAGCTCTCCCTCTTTTTCCGTTGAGATATGTTCACTGATATAAGGTACCAGATCAAAAAGATTTACTTTTTCTTTTTTCTTCATCTGTTAATTTTTCATAGAATTCGCTTTTTTCAAAGGCAGGCTTACCAGGAAGTACCCGATTACAAGAATGACGAGTATTCCGATGAGGTATACCGGATTGCTGATCGGAAGTAAATCCGAGAAGAAAATATTAAACATGGCGAAGATGGCGACTACCAGTCCCATGAGCGCTTCGCCCGCGATCATGCCGGACGCGAGTAGTACACCGGTATTTTCCACGGTGGCGATTTGTCCTTCATTATATTTCCTGCGGGCCACGTAAAGGTCGAGAATACCTTTGATAAGTCCTCCGGTGAAAATAGCAAATACGGTACCGAAGGGAAGATACATTCCTACGAAGATCAACATAGGGCTTTTAATACCCATGAGGATAAAAGCGAAGCCGATAATCATACCCGCAATAATAAGACCCCAGGCCATTTGTCCTCCGACAATACCCTGAGACAGGGTCGCCATAAGTCCGGCTTGCGGCGCCGACAGGTTTTTGCTGCCGAATCCGCCTTCGTATCCCTGTTGAATTCCCATATTGATATCTCCCTGGTTAAGGATAATAAGTACACCGAACATCACGAAACCAGAAACCACTACGCCGATAATATCGCCCACCTGCATTTTCCATGGTGTACCGCCGAGGATATGACCGGCTTTAAGGTCCTGAAACATCTCGCCGCCTACGGCAGCCGCTACACAAACGATCGCTGCCACGCCCAGTACGGCTGCTACTCCGCCGTTTTCTGAATCCACGCCACAGGCTACCAGGATCAATGCGGTTACCACCAGCGCCGTAAGTGTCAGTCCGCTTATCGGGTTGTTGCTCGATCCTATGATCCCGACCAAATATCCGGATACGGCCGCGAAAAAGAACGCCAGTACGATCATGACGGTAGAAGCGATAATCGCCACCAGAATGGTCGTTTTGAATATGAAATAGGTAATGATAAAAGTAAGCACGGCCGCAAGGCATATTCCGATCAATATCCAGGAAGATTTCAAATCTTTTTCAGTACGTTCGACTTTTTCGCCGCTACCCTGAGTCGCTTTCTTCAAGTCTTTCACCGACCGCTTCAATCCGGTTCCGAGGCTGTTACGCATTCTGTATAAAGTGTAACAAGCGGCTACCAGCATTCCGCCGATCGCAATGATACGCACAACTTCCCGCCATACAATATTGGCGGCATTCATCCACGCATCGGTGGAAGTGGCTACGTCAAGTCCTTCATTCACCGGAAGAGATTCCACGAAAGAACTACCCAGCATCATCAGCAACATCGGAACCAAAAGTCCCCATGCTAAAATAGAACCGCTGAAATTTAAGGCGGAAAGTCTCGGCCCTATAATGTAGCCCACACCCAGGTAAGCGGGACTAATGGCCGGACCGCCGGCGAAGAATCCGCCTTCCAGGGCTTTACCGTTGGCAAATGTAGCGGCTTTTACTTTGAAAAAGGTAGTCCACTCCGTGGCGAAAAGTCTTAAATCCCCGGCTATTTTCACAACCGCGCCGACGATCATTGCGGAGAACAAATATTTGGAACCGCCCGAACCGCTTTGTCCTGTTTTATGGATTTCCGCGGCAGCTACGCTTTCGGGGAAAGGCAGGTCTTTATCTTCCACCATTACCCTGCGTAATAATGCAACGAAAAGGACGCCTAATGTACCACCGGTGATCAGGATCAGGGAAGCGGTGATGTAACTGCTTATCGAACTGAATTCTTCCCCGCTCCAGACTCCTGCAATATAAAACGCGGGAAGGGTGAATATGGCACCTGCCGCTACCGATTCCCCGATGGAACCAACCGTACGGGTGAAATTTTCTTCCAGGATCGATCCCTTGAAGAAACGCAGGATTGCCATTCCTATCACGGCGGCAGGATAAGTAGCCGCGATAGTCATACCGGCTTTCAGACCCAGATAAGCATTGGCAGCGCCCAGAACTACGGCCAGAATCAAACCGATAAGCAGCGCCCTTACTGTAAACTCTTTCATGCTTGTTTCTGCCGGCACGAAAGGGGTGAATTTTTTTTCGTTCTCCATCTTTCTTTGTATTTAATTATTATTAGAATTAACTTTACTCAAAAATGCCGTGCAAATCTACTATAAATTTGTGATTGATCATGCGGGAAGTGTGGTTTTTTATAACAGGGAATATTATCCCGTTTACGTAAAAAGGTTTCGTTATGGAAATAAATACAACGTTAAAAGGTCCGGTTAAGACACTTTTCTATTTTTGTGAAATAAAAGAATTAAAAATAATTCATCATCGGGAATGATCAGATCCTGCCATTCCGAATATAATGTATTTGGATTAGACTGGTTGTTTTAATTGATATCGTATATCTCGAGCGCTTTGGCAAGGCAACAGTTAACCCCTTTTAAACCGGTGACGGTTAATGTTAACAGGATGGTTTCTTTGATTTCATCACGGGTAGCTCCCGCTTCTTTGGCCATAGGTACATGAAATAGGATCGCGGTATCATCTCCCTGCGCAGCTTTCATGCCCAGATAGATCAATTGTTTGGTTTTCTGATCCAATCCGGGAGCATCAACCAGCGACTGGACAAGAGCGTTGTAACCGTCGAACACTTCAGGTGCTTCCTGTTTAAATATTTCGTATGGATTTCGGGAGCTATTCATGGCAATACCGGTTTAAAATTATTGTTACTGGTGCAATAACAATTGTTGGCTGAGGATAGTTCAGCCCGGTTTATTTCCGGTATGTCAACCGTTGCAGACTCTCTTCCAGGTAAGGTTCGTAAGAAGATATTCCATGATATTCTCCAATGTTAATGCCCGGTTTTATTTTTCCGTGAAAATCGCTTCCGCAGGTTATGAAGCGATTTTCACGTTTAGCTATTTGTGCAAAAAAATCCATTTGCCTTTCATCATGGTAATTGTTGAACACTTCAATTCCCCGTGCTCCTTTTTGCAGTAATGCTTCCACCCATTCTTCTTTTCCCTTAAAATTGAGTCCCGGATGTGCCACTACCGGGATTCCGCCGTTATCTTCGATAAGATCACGCGCCGTATTGAAATCCATTAATTCAATCCTCACATAAGCCGGTTTACCCTGTGTGCAAAAATCCAAATAAAAATTGAGATACGGCATATCGCTTCTTGAACCTCCCGTGCGATAGGGATCCAGGGCTTTTATATCATCATAATCGGGATTGCCAAGCATGACCTCCGCGATCAGTTCCCCGGTGGGCAATTTGCCGTTAGCCTTCTGCAATACTTCACCGGCATCTACCGGTAAATCCAAATGGTGGAGCTTATGTATGGTTTCCGAAAAAGAAGAGATTACTTTTTTGTTGATTTCATTTTCCAGCGTTATAAAATCAGTGCTGTGACAATTAATGTGATAGCCTAGTAAATGAAAGTCGATATCCCTGTAAATACAATCGATTTCTATGCCGGGAATAAAGATAAGGTCTTCAGCCGGGGAATCATATAATTCGGCAGCACCTTTTACCGTATTGTGGTCGGTAATGGAAAACACTGTTACTCCGGCCGATTCACAAGCTTCCATTATCGCCGGAGTTGTCCATTCCCCGTCGCTGCTGAAAAGCGAATGGATGTGGAGGTCCGCTTTTGTTTTCATCAAAGGTTCCTCCCCAGTTCCTCCGCTTTTTTTACGGCGTCCGTTTGTAGGATATCGCCGGGGTTCCTTACACCGGTTACAGCGATAATACCTGCTTCTTTCCATTGACGGTTGGCCGCAATAAGCTGGTAGGATTTAATAATTCCGTCGAAAATATGCGGGTCATGGTCTTCTCCGCAAACCAGTAAAATGCTCTCTTTGATATTGGAAGGATGTTTTCCGACGATCAGGGCA
>CALECM010000093.1 GCA_937949745.1 uncultured Bacteroidales bacterium
TAACGGTACCCGTTCATTATGGGGTCCTCCGACCGGTTTTCCTGTAAGTGATATCGCCGGTAGTCCGTTCCGTATCGTAAGCAACAGTGCGACCAATGTCGCCACTCCTGTAACCTATAGTTTTGTATTGGTAGACGCCGCTACCCAGACTGAGACCTGGAGTAATGCAATTAACGGTTCTTTCACTGTAACCAGTAACAATCCACAGGCTGAATTAACCGATAATGATTCAATCCAAAATGCAACTACGATCGGTTGTGATACAGTTACTTTTAGTATCGGTTCTATCGCCAACTGTCGTGCCGGCCAAACGGGACTCATCCTTATTGAAATTGATGAGCCGTCAACCGTAACATTGGAATATTATGAAAATATGGATTCCCAGTGGCATGAATTAACGTTTAACGGTACCCAGGCTTTATGGGGTCCACCGAGTGGCTTCCCGGTACAGGATGTTGCCGGCAGTCCGTTCCGCATGGTGAGCAATAGTGATACTACTGTAGTGGATCCTGTTAATTATCGTTTTGTATTGGTGGATGCCGCTACCAAAACTGAAGAATGGAGTAATGCCATCAGCGGATCATTTATTGTGACATCAAATACCGGTCAGGCTGTATTGATTGATAATGATTCCGTCCGGAATCTTACAAAAATCACTTGCGATACGGTTACTTTCTCAATAGGTTCCGCCGCCAATTGTAAAGCAGGGGAATTAGGATTAATATTGATCGAGATCGATAATCCTTCAGCTGTTATTTTGCAGTATTATGAAAATACTGCTTCAGAATGGAGAACCTTGGTATTTAATGGTACCCGTTCTTTATGGGGCCCTCCCGGAGGTTTTCCGGTAAGTAATATCGCCGGTAGCCCTTTCAGAATTATGAGCAATACACCTGCGACTGATACTGCTTCTGTTAATTACCGTTTTGTACTGGTAGATGCCGCTACTCAAACCGAAGAATGGAGTAATGCCATCAGCGGTACCCTTACTGTGGATCCGTTGCCCTATATATCCGTGAGCGCTTCAAATACTGCATTTTGCGGAAATGAGGAAATCCTGATTACGATTTCCCGTACGGATGATTGTTTTGTTGACGGTGACGCGTGGAGCTATCAATACCAGATTGGTTCGGCGCCTGTCCTTACAAGAAATCCAAATACATTAACAGATACGATTGCCGTTGGTACGATTGCTTTTTCCGGTTCTACAGTAATATCATTCTTTGATGTTAATGATGCAGGAACGATCAACGAAGATACCGTGAGCATTACTTTATTGGATATGAGGACTGATACAAGTGCTTATATCACAATCGATTGTCCCGATTTCCTTATCACCACGATTCCTCCGGGAGAATGTGATATTGCTACGTTAGATCTTATGCCGGAGGTTCGCCATTGGCTGGACAGCGTGGACGGGGCAAATCCGGAAATTGAAGTCCGCCTGCTGAATAGTTCGGAAATATTGACTGCCGGTGCACATAATGTAACATGGATCGCCACCGACAGGTGTGATTTAAGCGATACCTGTTCAACTGTAGTTTACGTAAATATGTATCCTTGCGGAACCTCTCAGATTTACGCCAATGTAAATGATATGGTTCAAATTATTGATACCACTCTTGTAGCTGTCGATTTTGAAGGTAATGAATACGCCACGGTAAGATTAGGATGTGAATGCTGGACTGCTGAAAATTTGCGTTCGACAATAGACAGACTGGGTAATCCGGTAAATTCTTATGTTTACTACGCTGACATGTATCCTGATACTGTTCAGAATGAAGAAATTTTCGGGAGATTATATGATTATGAAGCGGCTGTGAATAGCGGGGTTACAAGGGCACAACCTGAAAGGATCCCCGGAATTTGCCCTGATGGCTGGGCGTTGCCTGACCGGAATGATTACGCAACTATCGCTCAATACGGCAGCAGCGCGCTTCGCTCGGTTTCCTACTGGATCGATGGCGGAAATACCAATGCAACAGGATTCAACGCATTACCGGCCGGTTACTATAACGGAAACAGCAACTCTTTTTACCACTTAATGGGAGAAACCTATTTCTGGATCGGAGAAGAAGCTCCCGGAAATACAGCACCTGCATTCTCTTTAATGTTTGGTTGCGCAGACGCACTTTTCACTACGATGCAGAAAAATTTCGGATTAAGCGTAAGATGTATTAAAGTGCAATAGATAATTATTCTTTACCGGATTAACTCCGGATAAACAATATTTACACCAAAAATAAAAGGGCCCCCGGGGCCCTTTTATTTTTACAGAACGCTTCACTATTTATACCGGTATTAAATACCAATAAAAAAGGTTAGGGGAGATTTTCCTAACCTTTTTTTAATCACAATTATTAAACCAAATTTTCTATGGCCACATGCCGTCGGAAACGGATAAAAAAACAACCCTAAATCTTGATCCGTATGAGAAGAACAGAAACCTGCGTCATGTTTGGTCAGTTATAAAAATTTATCAGGGCAAAGAAACGGAATAAATAAATAGGACAGAATACCTAATAACGGTGAAAACGGACCGCCGGTCTCCCAATAAGTAATGAATGCTAATCGATATCCTGTATATCGATCAGGTTATTCAAAATAGCGAATACGGTCAATCCCGATACAGATTTGATACCGGTCTTTTTCGTTATATTTTTCCGGTGGGTAATGACCGTATGAATCGACAGGTTATACTTATCCGCAATCTCCTTATTCATCATGCCTTTGGCTACGCTTACCAGTATCTCTTTTTCACGGACGGTGAGTTCATTGGTTTCGATTTCGGTCTTTTCGCTATGGATCAGTTTTTTAAGCTTATTGCTGATCTTTTCCCGGTTATCCGATATATCAATTACGGCATGGTATTTCTTCAACATCTCCGGATCAAAGTGCTGGGTAACCAAAGCAATAACATATTCACTGTTGCTTTCTTCCATAATATACTCCACATCCCCGCGTCTCTTATAATCGAGGATGTCGGGATCTATGATCAAAATATCGGGATGAGCAGCGCTGACCCTCTCGAAAAAATACTGGCAATTATCGGTAATCGTCACAATCACCCGGAAATCATTCAATTCTTCCAGTATATTCTTCAAACCTCGTCCCACAATGGGATGAGGTTCCACAATACCTATGGTTGTCGGGGTATTATTCGGCTTCATAATGTCTCTCCATGTTTCTCACTTTCGGAACTAATACCAGGTCTTCCAGTAAAGTATGTTTATCAATGTCAACTTCCATATCAAAAATATTGAACAACAAATGGATCCTTTCTTCCAGGGAGGATTTTCCCGGAAAATATTTAATGAGGATGTTTTTAAGGTCGTTTAATTTATCTTCAATATTAGTATGGTTTTCTTCAAATATTTCGATTTGATAACCACCTGACCTTTCGCCTTCCGCCAATCCCAATATATATGGAAATACGGTTTGTTCCTCGTATTCAAAATGATTTTCCACCTCCTCCCGGTATTCGTCAAAAAAGCGCGCCAGTATCTTACCGTGATTTTTTTCACTGTTATCGATAATGGACCCGATCCGGTCGGAAATTTCTTTTAAACGGTTGTTGAGGTAATAGTGATGCGACTTTTTAAGATAACCGATCAGTTGGTGTACATCGAGATCCGCAATGTCAGGTTCGGTGGGCATATAATAGTCAAAAGAATAAATATTGCAGATCATGAGGAAAAATTCCGGGGAGATGTGATGCGACTCGCAACTTTCCCGTATCGTTTGTTCTCCGAATCCTAATTCTATATTAAAACGGGGCAAAAGCAACAGCAGTCTGTAATCAGCATTGACCAGTTCCGCCATTTTCATATCCGCTGTGTAAAAGGTTTCTCGTTTCATTTTTGTA
>CALECM010000094.1 GCA_937949745.1 uncultured Bacteroidales bacterium
GCTGTGATGAATTCTATTTTTTCTATCGGTTCAATCATAATGCAAGGTTCAATATTAAAGAAAGTGAAGCAAAATGGAGGTTACGATCGCACACAATGCTTTCGCAACCTGGATTTTCCTCTTCATCTTATTTCGGATTTTATTCTTATTATTGCAAACTATTTACAGTGTGCTTACGGAATAGTGCTTAAAAACATGCTTTTTATGAGAAAAATTTTATTTTTTTTGGGTTTCTCTTTTTCCCTGTTTTGTGATGCGCAAAATATAAAAGTTCCTGACTATCCTGGTATCGAAAAGGCGGTTAGCGATTCGAATTCGGTTTTCTTTTATCCGGACATGCTGGAGAAATATTATAGCGGAGCCCACAACCTTTCACTCGAAGAAAAACGTCATCTGTATTACGGATATATTTTTCATGACTCTTATGCACCCTATACCACTTCTTTATATGAAGATTCGACCAGATCTTTATGGAAAAAAGAAGAACTAACCACCGGGGATTACCAAAAGATTATCCGTTATGCCGACAGGATGCTGGCGGAAGATCCGTTCAATACCCATGCCATCCAGTATAAAACCGTGGCCCTGTTTAAACTGGGAATGAGTGATGATCAGGAATATGACCGGATATTAAATCAATACTACACTATCATGGATGCCATTCTAAGTTCCGGGGAAGGTACTACGATAAAAAACGCTTATTATGTAACCAACCTGCAACATGAATACGCGTTATTGAGCCATCTGGATTATATTCCGAAAGGTCAAACTTTTAAAGGGCTGAGCGGACAATATTTCGATTATATTACGGTAGAGGACAATCCGTCCGGGATCGATGGTTTTTATTTCGAGGTAACGCCATGCCAGCAATATTTACTTTCCTATCCTAAAAAGAAAGCCGTAAGTCAGCAAAACAGTAGAAAAAATAAAGCTAACGTTAAAAAACAGAAATAATACGTTTGTCATAGTATACTGCCATCCCTGATTTTTCCGTTATAGTATCCTTCACATTACTATGGTAAAAAAAGCACTGTTATTATTACTCCTTGCCGTCCCGTTGGCGGGTTATTCGCAGAACAAATTTAATTTCAGGTTCTGGGAAGATTCGCTTATAAGGCTTAGGGACCGGGTTATGACGGTCTACGACGAGACCGAAAAAATGGCGCTGAACGAAGATTTCATGAGTCTGCTTGAGTCCGTGTTACTGGAACCTAATTCTTTCAAATTCGAATGGGATTCCGTAGCCAATTTTTCCGTTATCGCTTCCCCTGATAAGACGTTCAAGATTTATACCTGGTATCTGTTGAAAAATAATTTGTCGGTCGAGAATTTCGGATTTCTTCAGGTTTACAATGATTCCCGTAAGAAATATGTTATTTATCCTCTTTATGATAAAAGGACTCATTTGGATTATGCGGAAGAGATGATCGGCGACCACAACACGTGGTACGGAGCGGTATATTATAAGATTATTCCTTTAAAGGCGAAAGCGAAAACCTATTACACTTTGCTGGGATGGAACGGCAATAATCTTTTTACCAACCAAAAAGTAATCGAGGTGTTACATTTCAAAAAAGATATGACGCCTGTGTTCGGAGCCAGGATATTTAAGAAATATCCGAAAAAAGTATCCAGGGTGATTCTGGATTATCATAAAGATGCTTCCTTATCTCTCAAGTATGAAAAGCAGTCTTACGACGTGAGCACCGGCAAACGGGACCAGAAAACCCGTAAAGTTATTTATGAGACCGTAGTCACTGATATGATCATCTTCGACCATTTGATCCCGATGGAAGACCATATGGAATCCATACCTGCTTTTACGGTTCCCGAATCCAGTATGCAGCAAGGCTTTATTCCCCATGAAGGGAATTGGTTGTTCCAGAAAGAAGTGAACGGAAGAAATCCTGATATAACAACGCCGCAGCCGCAGGCCAAAAGACGCACCTATTATACACCGCCTAATTAAAATAATTGCGATTAACATGATGGAAACGATTTACCCCTTGAAATTCCAACCCATTTTTAAAAGTAAAATATGGGGAGGACAAAAAATAAATACCATATTGCATAAAGATTTTTCACCTTTGCCTAATTGCGGGGAAAGTTGGGAACTTTCCGGTATTGAAGGCGATGTATCCGAAGTGGCTAATGGCTTCCTGGAAGGGAATGACCTGAACGAATTGATTGAAATATACATGTATGACCTGATGGGAGATTCGATTTATCATCAGTTTGGACTTGGATTTCCCCTGCTTGTCAAATTTATCGATGCTGCGGAGGACCTTTCGGTACAGGTTCATCCGGATGACGAGCTGGCCATGGAGCGTTATGACCAGAACGGAAAAACGGAACTCTGGCATATCATGGATGCGGATCCCGGAGCAGGACTGTATATCGGTTTTAAAAAAGGCACGGATAAAAGTGACTATATCAAAGCGGTTCAAAACGGCACTGTGCAGGATTTACTCCAATTTTATCCGGTTAAGAAAGGCGAAACCTATTTTATTCCGGCCGGTACGGTACACGCAATAGGTAAAGGGGTTTTACTGGCGGAGATCCAGGAATCTTCCGATATCACTTACAGGATCTTCGACTGGAACAGGAAAGATGAACATGGAAATAGTCGTGAATTGCATACGGAAGAAGCTTTGGACGCGATCCATTTTCATGAAGAACTCGACTACAAAATCGAATACGAAGAGATTAATAACAGTTCCGTTCAGGTCATCAGGAATAAATATTTTAATATCAATCTATTATCTTACGATAAACCGCTTCAGAAAAATTATTATAACATCGATTCTTTCGTGATCTATATCGGCCTGGAAGGTGAATCTCATTTTTTATATGAAGATAAAATAGAAGTACTGAAAAAAGGGGAGCTGCTCCTGAAACCGGCCTCCATGGATATTCTTAACCTGGTACCGCTCAACAATGCTAAATTATTGGAAATCTATATGGAGGAACCTTCCGGAGAAAGTTTATGAACATAAGAAATATCGCGATCGCCGAATATGATTATCCGCTTCCCGATGAAAGGATCGCTTATTATCCGCTTCCCGAACGAAATAAATCCAGACTGCTCATATACCGTAATGGAATAATCGAGGATGCCCGGTTCGAGGAGATCACTAAGTATCTTTCTCCCGGTGATGCGCTTGTCTTCAATGATTCCAAAGTGATTCACGCAAGGTTGCAGGTCTGGAACCGCAATCATACGCCCGTTGAAATTTTTTGTCTGGAACCGTTGTATCCCACTTCAGAACTTTCCCAGGTCTTCCGCCAGAGCGGCAATGTAGTATGGAAATGTATGGTGGGGAACGCCAAACGTTGGAAAGAACCTCTTATGATCGAAATTCCCATCGATGGCAAAACGGTTTTGATTAAGGCTACTAAAGGAGAGAATATAGAAGGAGCTTTTCATGTAACTTTCGAATGGGATGATCCCGCAGTATCTTTCTCGGAGTGGATCGAGCATTATGGGAAAATGCCTTTACCTCCTTATATAAAGCGAAAAGCCGGTCAGGAGGATGAAATCCGTTATCAAACCATTTATGCCCATCATGAAGGATCGGTGGCGGCTCCTACAGCCGGATTGCATTTCAGTGAAAAAGAACTGGAAGCCCTGGATGCTAACCACATTCCTTACGGTTATGTGACGCTGCATGTGGGCGCCGGGACTTTTAAGCCGGTAACGGCAGATATTATCGGCGATCATTTCATGCACGGCGAGCAAATGATCCTAACTCCTGAGTTACTCGAATTTTTACTTGAACAACGGCACAAAAGGATCATTGCGGTGGGCACAACCGTTACCCGGAGCCTGGAGTCCCTTTTTATTATGGGAGCGAAGCTCAAATCCGGACTTGCCGATCCTTTCCGTGTGGGACAATGGGAATATTATGAACATCCGGAATGGCAAAAAATAACCGGTGAAGAATCCCTCAATGTATTATTGGATTACCTCCGGCGGAATCAGTCGGATTATATTACCGGCAGTACGCAGCTCATGATCGTACCCGGCTTCCGGCACAAAATCGTGAAAGGGTTGTTCACTAATTTCCACCAGCCTAAAAGTACTCTTTTGCTTTTGATAGCCTCTTTTGTCGGGGAAGAGTGGAAAACCATTTACCGGCACGCGCTTGAACATGATTACCGTTTTTTAAGTTACGGCGATGCTAACCTGTATCTGGCGGATTAGTTTTTTCTTTTCCGTATTCCGTTGCTGAATTTTTTCCAGTATTTATCTACGAGACTGTTAACCTGGGGAGAAATGTTCATTTTATAAACCGCCGTAAAAGCAAGAATGGCCATCACAATGGAGCATAAAAGGCGGTTGATAATATGTGCATAAAAGCTTTGGATAGGTAATTGGATGATGAGCGGGCCTAGTGATTTTTCCCAAAGCCAGTTCAGGATAAATAATATGATGACAATAGCCAGGATTTTCAATTGGTTCATGGAGAAAATGGAAGTTCCCACTTTCCATCTGATGAGACTTAAAAGCAGAGTGAAATAAATCACATAGGAAGCCAGGGATGCAATGGCCGCTCCCGTAATGCCCCAAACGGGAATTAAGAGGAGATTGAAACCGATCGCCATAGCGGTAAGCATAAAGGTAAAGATCAGAGAAAAATAATAATATCTGGAATAAGATAAAACGGTAGTGCCGATGGATACCACCGAATTGAATAACCGGGACATCCCGATGAAAAATACAGCCCATTTGCCGGCGCTGTAAATTTGTCCGTTGGGTAATATTTCAAAGATGATATCAATATTGATCCAGATAAAATAAAAAATAAAAATCCCCGCCAGCAGCTGGTGGAGGGATACGGATTTACATAGCGTATTCGTTGCGGGAATATCATTTTCCTTGACTGATTGCGATATATGGGGCCTTGTAATCGCTCCCAGCGAACGGTAAGGGATTTCAACAATCGTGGCAATATAGGTGGCAACGGTAAAAACTCCCGTATAGGCCAATCCCATTTTAGCGCTCAGGAAAAAAGAATTGATCATCGGAGTGATGGTTCCTCCCAGTGCTGCGGTTACCAGAAATATCGTATAAAACGTGAAATCTTTTTTCAGCGGTTTGCTGATATGGGCCAGGTCAGGTTTTAGCGATACTCTTTTTAATGAGAAAAGATAGATAAGGTTCAGGATCATCGCGGCTCCGTATACCGTACAGAAAGCCGTTACAAACCCTGTAAGGTCCAGTACCCTGAATGCGTACAAAAGATAAACGACGATCAGGAGCAGCCGGATGACGATTTCCCGGATAAATTTAGGGATGACAATTCTCAGCAGGACATTGGAATTGGTCTCGAAAACGCTGATATAAAGCAGGAAGAAGGCCAGCGGAATTACATAATTGTAATATTCCACAAAAAGCTGGGAATTCTCAGCAAAAAAACGGGTAATGGGTTCCCTGAACAGCAGGAAAAAAAACAGGACGATAAAAAATCCGATAAACGGTACCAGTAAAGTCCAGAAGAAAAAACCATGGTCTTTTTTAGTTTCATCCTTAAAGTAGGGATAAAAACGCATGGTGGAGGAGTTGGTCCCGAGCTGGGCTAATCCGGCAAAAAGGAGGGCGGCGTTCAATAGGACATTGGTCAGGCCGATCTCTTCCGCACTCAGGAATCTCATCATGATGAAGAAGGTCATGAGGAATCCTATAAAGGAACCAATGTAATTTACAATGGTTCCTTTGATACTTTGTCGAATTATAACTCCCACACTCTGAATATTGAGTTAACAAGCAATAATAACCGTTCTTCCGGTTACTTGTTCATTGGATTTACTATTTCTCTATCCTGATCCTGGCATCTACAGCCGTAAGACTGTCCGGCGTGCCGAGTAACGGGTTGAGATCCATTTCCACGATTTCCGGAGCTGCCGTTACCAAAGCCGAAACCCTGGTAATCGTATCCACGAAGATATCTTCATTAACCGGTTGCTGTCCTCGTACTCCCTGAAGGATCTTGTACCCTTTAAGTCCCCTGATCAGATCCCGGGCTTCTTCGGCATTTACCGGTACGAGAGCCGCTTTTACATCTTTCAATACTTCGATAAAAATACCTCCTAGTCCGAAGAGCACCTGATGGCCGAATTTCTCTTCCCGCGAAGCTCCGATAAAAAGTTCCGTGCCGAATAACATCCTGTACATTTCTACCGCATAAGTGTCTTTGATCCGGATTAACCGGTTGAATTCCCGGATTACGGTTTCTTCATCCTTGATATTCAGTACTACACCACCCACATCTGATTTGTGAAGAGGTCCCACAACCTTCATGACCAATGGGTAGCCTTCTTTGCGTGCATAAGCCAATGCAGCTTCCACATCGGTTACTTCCACTTCTTTTTTACGGTCGATACCGGCGGCATCCAAAAGATCCGCGATATCTTCCAGCGAAATATAACCACTTTCACACCTGTCGATCACTTTCCTGATGGTTTTAACATCGATATCAGGCATCGCCGGGTGTAAAGGTTGCGGTTTGGGCGTATTCAATACTTTCGCCAGCGCATTTCCCAATACACACTCTTCGGGGAAATTGATCCGGTGTTTATTATGGATAAAATCCTCGATCTCGTCTTTTACATTAATAATGGATGGCAATATTGGGAAAATAGGTTTCCTGGAGGTTTTCATTTTCTCATCCAGCACCCGGTAGGCATCCCAGTTGGAGAAAAGTCCGGGAGAACCGAATATTACACACATCGCGTCGATATTATCGAACTTATCATTGCAATAATCGATGATGGTCCCTAATTGTTCGGCGGTTCCCGTAGCAAGGAAATCGATCGGGTTACCCACAGCCGATCCCGGGAAAAGTTTCGTTAAAAGCTCATCAGCGGCCGGTCCTTCGATATGGGGAACTTCCAGTCCGTTATTAGAAAGCGTATCCGTAAGCATGACGGCCGGTCCGCCGGCGTGAGTGATAATGGCGATATTTTTTCCCTGTACCTCCGGATGCATGAATACGGCACATACCGTGGTAAGTTCTTCACGGTTGTGGCATCTTACGATTCCGGCTTTACGGAAAAGCGCTTCAACGGCCACGTCAGGAGTCGCCAGTGCGCCCGTATGGGAAGAAGCCGCGCGGCTTCCGGCAGACGAACTGCCTGATTTGATAGCGGCAATCTTGCACCCTTTATTAATGAGGGAAGTCGCATTTTCGAGCAGTTTGCGGGGATTACGGACATTTTCCATATAAAGCATGATCACCCGTGAACTCTTTTCCGGATCGAAAGTGTTGTTGAGGTGCTCGAGTACTTCTTCGATTCCCATTTGAGCCGAATTACCCACTGCCCATACGCTGTTAAAGGAAAGACCGTTAACCATGCCGAATTCTTTAATGAAGACGGCGGTGGCGCCTGATCCGGTGATAAAATCGATGCCTTTGGGATTTAGTGGGGGAATAGGAGCGTCGAACGCACCGCAATACCTGGTATTCAGATATCCCGTGCAATTCGGTCCGATAAGGCTTCCGTTAACACTATTGATCGTTTCGACGATATTTCTTTCCAGTAGTGCTCCTTCTTCGCTCTCTTCACCAAAACCGGCCGAAAGGATGATATAACCACCCGTATTTTTTTGTTTGGCCAGTACTTCCACGGCAGCGGGACAATATTTAGCGGCGATAGCCAGGATAGCGCAATCTACCTCGGGAAGATCCTCCACCTTCTTAAAACATTCGATTCCCTGCACATTTTCTTCTTTCGGGTTCACGGCATATACTTTACCCTGATAATTTCCGTCGAGAAGATTCTTTAACACCTTTCCGCCCGGTTTATGAATGTCGTTGGAAGCACCTACAATAACGATGCTTTTAGGATCCAGTAATTTAGTATTGATCATAACTGTGTTTTATATTATTTAAGGTTTAATGATTCTGTAATGGATTCGATCCTGTCGTTTAATAATCTTTCGGTTTTCATCAGGTCTTCCCTTTTCGTGATTTTATGTTGTACCGAAATATAAAATTTGATTTTGGGCTCAGTACCGGAAGGACGTACGGTAACGAGAGTGCCGTCACCGGTAACGAACTGCAGGACATTGGATACGGGTAATCCTGTTTCTTTGGTATTCCCGGAAATACAGTCGTGGTTTTTCCCTGATTGGTAGTCGATGATTCCGGTCACTTTTCCGGTTCCTATGGTTTCCGGAGGATTTCTCCTGTATTGATCCATGATGGCTTTGATTTCTTCGGCACCGGCCTTTCCTTTTTTGGTTACGGAGACCTGTGTTTCCTTGTAATATGCGTAATCCAGGTAAAGGTTTTCCAGAAGCCGGGTAAGGGTTTGTCCCTTTTCGGCCATGAAAGCGGCTAATTCCGCTACAAGACAGCAGGTGGAGATCGCATCTTTATCCCTTACGAAATCTCCGATCAGAAAACCGTAGCTTTCTTCTCCGCCGCATATAAAACTACTTTTCCCTTCAAACTCCCTGATCTTTTCCGCGATATATTTAAAACCTGTCAACACATTGTAACAAGGCGTATGGAAACTGTCGGCGATGTCCCGCATCAGGTCTGTGGTAACGATCGTTTTCACGATGAAATCATTTTCATGCAACAAACCTTTTTTCTTTTTTTCGGATAAAATATACCAGGTAAGCAGAGATGCCATTTCATTACCGTTGAGGAGGACCATTTCTCCCTGTTCATTCCTTACGGCGATACCGACCCTGTCGGCATCGGGATCGGTAGCCATGACCAGATCGGCGCCGATGGCATCCGCCTTTTGGAGCGCCATCATCAGGGTGCTTCTCTCTTCAGGGTTAGGGTAGGGGGCTGTAGGGAAATTCCCGTCCGGCACTGCCTGCTCATCCACAACACTCACTTTTTCGAATCCAAAAGCGTGCAATGCCCTCGGTACCATGGTGATGCCCGTCCCGTGAAGCGGCGTGTATACGATATTTAAATTTTTTTGTTTTGTAATAATATCGGGATTTAGGGATAAAGATCTTACCTGTTCAATATAAGCTTCATCCACCTTTTCCCCGATCATTTCAATGAGACCGGGTTGTTTTTCCCATTTCACTTTATCCAGTGTATCGATCTTCAACACTTCTTTGATCACATTGATATCATGCGGAGGGACCAGTTGTCCGCCGTCATTCCAGTAGACTTTGTAGCCGTTATACTCTTTCGGGTTATGAGAAGCTGTGATCACGATACCGGCATTACATTCCAGATAACGTACGGCAAACGACAACTCCGGAGTTGCCCTTAATTCTTCGAAAAGGTAAGTCCGGATCCCGTTGGCGCTTAATATATCGGCGGCAGTTTGGGCGAAAAAACCGCTGTTATTCCTCGAATCATAAGCTATCGCTACTTTTAACTCTCCGGATGGAAATTGTTGTTTCAGATAATTGGCTAATCCCTGGGTTGCGGCTCCTACGGTATATTTGTTCATCCGGTTCGTTCCCACACCCATGATACCCCGAAGGCCACCGGTACCGAATTCCAGGCTTTTGTAAAAAGCGTCGTTAAGTTCCTCCGGATTCTCCCGGAGCATCCTTTGAATTTCATTTTTGGTTTCGGTATCATAATCACCTAAAAGCCATTCGTTAATCCTGGCGTCGATAAATGCGTCCATAATAGATCAATTTGCTGCAAAATTACGGATTTTTTAATTAGATCATTACCCGTACCGAAAAGATGGATATCTTTCTCTATAATAATAGGGTCAGGCTCCCGTTTAAATAAGACAAGGACTCTTTGTAAGAGGCTCATAATCGTAAATTTCTATTATCTTTGCATTTATAAAAGGGGATTGCTATGAAAAATATATTCGATACCAGACCGGAAAAAAGGGATTTTAAATACAGACCGAGATACTATGATCCTGACGGTACCACTAAAGACGAGAACGGTGATTTCGACGTTAATAAGTTCGCGGACAGGATACACAGAAAATGGTCCAATAAAAGGCAGAAAAAGAAAAGTAATACTTCTTTACTCACGCTGATCATTCTCATGTGTTTTGTGCTGATCGTCTTATTCTTTGTTTATAAACTTATTATTCTTTAACAGAATCCCAGATGGCAGATATCATTCGTTTATTGCCTGATGCGGTAGCCAACCAGATTGCTGCGGGAGAAGTTATTCAGCGTCCGGCATCCGCCGTAAAAGAATTATTGGAAAATGCGGTAGACGCGGGAGCCAAAAAGATCCATTTAATCATAAAAGATGCCGGCAGGACCCTCATTCAGGTAACGGATGACGGTAAAGGGATGAGTTTCCAGGATGCCCGTATCTGTTTTGAACGCCACGCCACTTCCAAGATCGAATGTGCGGATGATCTTTTCCGTATTACGACCAAAGGTTTCCGGGGGGAAGCGCTTGCTTCCATCGCGGCCATCGCCCATGTCGAAATGAAAACCAAACAACCGGAAGATGCGACCGGTACACGCCTGTTAATAGAAGGTTCCGCAGTAAAGGAACATAGTCCCGTGGCCACCCAGGACGGAACTTCCATCGCGGTGAAAAATCTTTTTTTCAATGTGCCGGCCAGAAGGAATTTCCTTAAATCGGACAGTGTGGAATTCGGACATATCGAGGAGGAATTTTACCGGGTAGCGCTCATCCATACGGATATCGCTTTTTCTTTAACCCATAACGATAAATGTATCCTGCAGCTAAAACCTTCTAATTTTAAGCAACGGATCGTCAATATATTCGGCAATCACTTTAAAGATAAATTGTTCCCCGTCGAATTGATCACGGACCAGGTGGAGATCCGGGGCGTTATTGCCAAACCGGAAAATGCCAAGAAGAAAAAGAGCGAGCAGTATATGTTCGTAAATAACCGGTATGTTCGGCATCCCCTGCTTAATTTCGCCATTGAAAAAGCCTATGCCGAACTTATTCCCGACGGTTATAAGCCGGCTTATTTCATCCATCTCACCGTAGATCCTGCCACGATCGATATTAATATCAGCCCTACGAAAGTAGATATCAAATTACAGGATGAACGTCTTATTTTCGGTTTCCTGAACTCGACGGTGAAGAAATCGCTGGGAGATCTTTCTCTTACTCCCCGACTGGATTTTGATTACGAGAAAAGTTTTGATTTTTCCAATGTACCCTCCTCCGGTAAACCTGTCATGCCGCCACCTATCACGCATAATCCCCAATATAATCCTTTTGAAAAATCACGGAGCAACAGTAATGTTACTTCTTCACGGGGAAGCGGTACTACCCAACACGAAGAATTGGATAAATTCTTTAAGGGCATCAAAACGGTTACGATAGATATACCGAGCGGACTCAACAGTGCGAAAACCATAGATTTCCCGGAAGAGAATAGCGAAAAAACGCCTCTTTATGAAGAAGATGATCTGAAGTATATCCTCATGGAGAACAAGTATTTGATTTTGATGATGAATCACTATCTTACCCTGGTGGATATATTGAACGGCCGGGAGCGGATTTTATACGAATCGTTCCTGGATGCGTTGGAAAACCAGCCCATCGTGATCCAGCAAAGCCTTTTCCCGGAAACGATTACGCTGTCGTCGGGAAACAGCGATATATTGATGGAGATCAATGGCGAATTACGTAAACTGGGTTATGATATCGAACCGATGGGAAATAACCGGTTTGCCGTTAACGGAACTCCGCACGGAGAGGAACAGGACCAGATTCAGGATACCATCGACCATTTTATCGAGTCTTATAAGAGCAATACCTTCCTTCACCGTAGTGATAAAGAGAACAACATCGCCCTCAGTCTGGCCAAGCAAAAACGCGGGTATTACAAACCTTTGTCCGGGGATGCGGAAGTCAGGGAATTTCTTCGTCAACTGTTGGATACACAGGCACCTTATACCAGTCCTTCCGGACAAAAGGTGATCCTTACCCTGAGTGTTGAAATGATCGGTGAGATGTTCACCAGATAATTCCTTATGCGTAAATCGTCTCTATGGTGTCCTTGTATTTCGCATATACTAGGTTCCTCTTAACTTTCAAAGTCGGAGTAAGAATGTCGGTTAATTGTGACCATTCATCAGGAATGAGGACGAATTTTTTGATCCTTTCGTAATCTCCGAAGTGTACATTATACTTATCGATCTCTTTCTGGAACCGTTTTAGAATTACCGGGTTTAGTACGATATCTTCCGGATAAGTGTATTCCATATCGTGCCGTTCGCACCATCCTTTTAAAAAGGCAAAATCGGGAGAGATAAGCGCCGCGGCATATTTCTGGTTTTCTCCCACGACAACAATATTTTCGATAAAAGGAGATTCAGCCAGTTTTTCTTCGATCATTTGCGGATTAACATACTTTCCGAACGAAGTCTTGAAGATATTCTTGAGCCTACCCGTGATCATGAGAAGTCCGTGCTCATTAAATTTCCCGATATCTCCGGTATGGAACCAACCCTCCTTGTCAATCACCTGTTTTGTAAGTTCCGGGTCTTTATAATATCCCAGCATTACGTTATGTCCCCGGCATAGTACTTCCCCGTTTTCGGCTATTTTCACTTCCACTCCCGGTAGCGGAGGACCGACGGTTCCGGCTTCCCGGCCATATTTCCCACGGGCGCTTACCGCGATTACGGGAGAGGTTTCACTCAATCCGTAACCTTCGAAAACGGGCATTCCTATGGCCGAGAAGAAAGCGGCGATACGGGGTTGTATACTGGCTGCCCCGGAAACCACAATGTCGAAATTGCCGCCGATATTTTCCCGTATTTTACTGTAGACCATTTTATCGGCAAAAGCATGTTTCCGGTTGTACCACCAGCTTCTTTCACTGTCCTCGATCTTATATTTTTTGGCCAACCTGATGGCCCAGTAGTAAATGGAACGTGAAGGCCAGGGCATATTTTTCCCTTTACTGTATATTTTGTCGTATATTTTTTCCAGCATACGAGGAACCGCCGACATCATGGTAGGATTGATCTCTTTGATATTATCTCCGATAGTCCCTAAATTCTGCGCGTAATAGACCGACATGCCGAGATATTGGTATAAAAAGACCAGCATTCTTTCATAGGCATGGCACAAAGGAAGAAAACTAAATGCGATCCGGGATGTGGGATCCGGCGTTTGGGCAAGGTTCAGTATCTGGTTGATAATATTGGCATGCGATAACATCACCCCTTTTGGTGTTCCCGTCGTACCGGAAGTATAGATGATGGTGGCGCATTCTTCATATTTTACATCCGATTTTCTTTTTTGGAGTTCCTCCGGATTGGGATTTTTGTTTCCAAGTTCTATCAACTGATCCAGATAAGGGAACCGGTTTCGGTTAATAAAAGTGTAAACATGTTCAAGATGCGGCGTATCTCCCATAATGCGGTCGATCTTATTCATCACCTCTGAGCCTTCTACTACAGCCATCTTCGCTTCACAGTGGTTAAGGATATACAAATAATCGCTTTCGGAAATGGTCGGGTAAACAGGTACGCTAATCGCTCCGGTTTGCATAATAGCCATATCCAGGATATTCCATTCGGGACGATTATTGGCGATAATGGCCACTTTGTCCCCCGGCTCTATTCCCAGTTTAATGAGGGCGTAGCTTATCGCATTCGTGTATTTGATATAATCCTTAATGCTGTATTTTTTCCATTCGCCGTTTTGCTTACCCGACAGGGCAATTTCCTGTTCGGGCCATTTTTCTTCATATCGTGCCAGTAGATCGAATAATCGTGTTATCTGCATAATAGTAGTCTTAATTGTAAATAATAGTCATGAATAAGGATATGTTCCTTGTGTGTTATAAAGAACAACAAAGAAAAGGTACTTTCCTTACATTTCCCGGAAGATGGGAGATTAGAGCGTTTTTTTAATTTTATATCGGGTAAAATGTGGCGAAATTATCTTATAAGGGGTGAAATTCTCTCATAAAAGTCTTCCCTTGTTATTTTTTGTACCTTTGCTCACTAATTAGGGGGGAAGATGAACAGCAAAATACCGGCTTTTCTTACGGAGAAGAATAATATTGTCAAATTATTGATATTTACCGCGGTATTCTGCATGGTATTTATCAATTTATACAAGCCCTTCGGTTCCAGTTACTGGAAAGAATATACCCAGACCCAGTTTTTCCTTGTCTCTGGCCTTATCGTCTTATCAGGTGTGGGAATTATCGCTTTGAGCCGGTTTATTATGTATAAATCCACCAGGAAAAATACGCTTACTTACTGGCAATTTATAATCTGGCTGCTGGTTGAATTTACCGTAATTTCCCTTACTTATTCTTTTATTACCAAATTCGGTTTTAAAGTCGGGCAGGATTTTATGGTACTTTTTTCCTGGGTTTTTTTATATACGGTATTGATTTTAACGATTCCTTACATTTTATCCTGGCTCTATTTTGCTTTACGGGATGCCGAAAAAGTTATTCAGCAGATGGCTTCCGAAGAAAATTTTGTGGATCTGGGAAGTGAAAAAAATGACCTGATCAATTTTAAGGATGATAAAGGTGTTTTAAAATTATCAGTGGCCTTGTCCAATATTTTATATATCGAATCCGCCGATAATTATGTCGAGATCTATTACTTAAAAAAAGGCAGGGTTTCTCACTTTATGTTACGAAATACGCTCAAACTAATAGAAGAACTTTATGGAAATTCGGTCATTATGCGCTGCCACCGGTCTTATATGGTCAATCTGAAAAATGTTAAAGTGCTTCGTAAGGATAAAGACGGTTTGTTATTGGAACTGGATATTGACGGTGTTCCCGATATTCCGGTATCCAAATCTTATACGGAGAAAATACTGGAGGTTTTCTCCAGCTTCTATCCGGAATAATTCCCGTAATTTTCTTGGTTTTCTTCCTAACAATATCGCTCTTTGGGCTGTTATCTTTCTTTAAATATATTAAAATTATGGAAACATTTAAAGCGTTAACCTCAAGAAAAAGTGTCCGGACCTATACCAAAACAACGGTCGACCGCGATGCGGTGGAGAAGATCGTGCTGGCTGGACAAAAAGCGCCCAATGCCGGGCCTTTTCATATTACGGTAATTACTGATGCCGATTTGTTGAAAGAGATCAATGACACTACATTGACCGCGATGAAAAATTCCGGGAATGAATTCCTGATGAGCCGTGCTGCCTTGGATGGGTATCAGCCTTTGTACGGAGCTCCGGTCTTGATTTTATTATCAGCTCCCGATAAAGGATACGGAAAAGTCAATACGGCTTGTGTGGCTACTTACATGACCATAGCGGCTACCGCACTGGACCTGGGTTCCTGTTATGTGGTTTCTCCGGTATTCGGATTGAATGAAACAAAAGAAGTATTGAAAAAATTAAATCTTCCGGATAATTACGTGCCTATGTGCGGTGTACTGGTAGGACATGCCGGGGAAGACATTTATTCTAATATGCACCAGGAGACCGGCAGTGTGGATTACATAGATTAAGGCAGACAGAAGACTATTGCATGCGCGTTAGGGATATTGTTTTGAAGACCGGCCGGTACTTCAATCCAGTATCCGTCGCGGTCTTGCCTGAGAGAAGCTTTTACCTCCGAACCTTTTATTTTCACTTTTCCCGTTTTCAGGTTTTCCATTCCTGTCAAAGGAATTCTGGCCGGAAGTTTATTTTGTTGTTCGTCACATAAGTAAATGGCAAATATCCTTCCGTCTTTTTTCCTCGTTAATCTCACCTGATCAATCCGGTAAGGATAAACGGGCCGTGTTCCGTAGATGGCATCCTCATTTATTTTCATCCATTCCCCGATATCCCGCATACGGGATATGGCTTCGGGATGTAAGGTGCCGTCAGGTCCCGGACCTACATTCAACAGGAAATTTCCTCCTTTTGCCACGATATCGACTAAAAGATGGATGAGCGTATTGGTGCTTTTATATTCGTCATCCGGAACATAAGACCAGGAATTCCCCATGGACATGCAAGTCTCCCAGGGATAAGGCAATACCGTATCGGGGACCTGCTGTTCCGGGGTGCGGTAATTTTCGTATTTTCCGTGCACGGAACGGTCTACGATCAGCAGATCCTGCTGGTGTTCGCGTGCCATGGTCGCGACTTCTTCCATATCTATGTCCTGGATCCATTGCTGGCATCCGAGCCATGGGAGGGACTCTTCCGTCAGGCTCCATGAAGGTCTTATCCATCCTCCGTCCAACCATAAAATATCTACTTTCCCGTATTGGGTGACCAGTTCTTTGATCTGGTTGTGGGTAAAATCGACGTAATTCCGGAACCGATCCGGATGTTCCTCCGGATCATAGTTAACGTTCCTGTCGGGTGTGGCCCATTCGGGAGCCCAATAGTCAGGGCAATTCCAATCGGGTTTTGAGAAATATAATCCTATCCAGAAATCTTTGCCGCGGAAGGCATCCACGATCTCTTTGGTAATATCGGCTTTGGGATTCAGGGAGAAAGGACACGAAGCATCGGTAACGGCATAAGAAGTTTCTTTAGTGTTATACATGCAAAATCCGTCATGATGTTTGGTCGTAAAGACGAGGTACCGCATTCCCGCGTTATGTGCCAGTTCCGCCCACGGCACCGGGTCAAATTTTACAGGATTGAAAGTGGTGTTAAGCGCTTTATAGTTCGCCACATATTCATTATAGGGAACACCGCCCCTGCTGATCCAGGGTTCGTTGCAAATGGACCACGATTCAACCACTCCCCACTGGGAATAAATACCCCAATGCATCATGAACCCGAATTTCAGATCCTGCCATTCGTCAATCTTTTTCAAAATAACGGGGTCCGTTTCAAAGTCTTGCTCCGCTTGTGCAAAGCCATCAAAAGAAAATAAAAACAACATGGGAAATAACAAATGACGGATCTTCATGAGCTGGTATTGTTTAAAGAAAGCAAAGTTAGAAAAAAATGAAAATACCATACACAAAACGGTCTTTTTTTCTCTCACATGAAATTCCTGATTCGGTAGTTTGAAATTATTTTCTTCCGATACTGAAATACTCAATGTTATTTTTTCGCATTTCCTCAGGGTCGTAGATGTTACGGCCATCGAATATCACCGCACGGTTCATGAGCGATTTTAACCTTTGCCAGTCCAATATCCTGAATTCCGTCCATTCCGTGATCAGCAACATGGCATCCGCATCCTGTAAGGTTTCATACGGATCATTACAATAAGTGATGGTATTGCCGACCCTCCGGTAAGATTCGTTCATGGCGATCGGGTCGTAAGCAAATACGGAGCATCCGGCTTCCAGTAATTTTTTGATAATAACCAGTGACGGGGCTTCCCGCATATCATCGGTATTGGGTTTAAAGGATAAGCCCAGTAGCGAGATTCGTTTGCCTTTCAGTTCCCCGTTATAATATTTGGATAATTTATCGAAGATAAGGGTTTTCTGACGGTTGTTCACATTTTCGACGGATTTTAAAACTTCCATCGAATAGCCGTATTTATCGGCGGTGCGTATAAGGGCTTTAACATCTTTAGGGAAACAGGAGCCGCCATAACCGACGCCGGCATTCAGGAATTTACTTCCTATACGGGAATCGCTTCCTATACCTTTTTTCACCATGCGGATATCCGCGCCCACGATTTCACACAGGTTGGCAATATCGTTCATGAAACTGATACGGGTGGCCAGCATGGCATTGGCTGCATATTTGATCATCTCCGCCGATGCAATATCCGTGAAAAACAACGGATGGCCATTGTGAATAAAAGGTTTATATATTTTTTGTAAAATTTCTTTCGCTCTTTCCGAATCGACTCCGCATACAATACGGTCGGGTTTCATAAAATCATTAATTCCATCGCCTTCTTTCAGGAATTCCGGATTGGAGGCCACGTCGAATTCCAGTCGGGAACCACGTTTGTCCAGTTCGTCGCGGATAGTTTTCCTTACCAATTCGGCGGTGCCTACGGGAACCGTACTCTTGGTGATCACTAAAGCATATTTTTCCATGCATTGTCCAACGGTCCTGGCTACATCCAAGACATAATGAAGGTCCGCGCTGCCATCTTCATCGGGAGGGGTTCCTACCGCCGAGAAAACCACATCAACCTGGTCCATGACCGAAGCCAGGGAAGTTGTAAAAGTAAGCCTTCCTTTTTGAATATTACGTAAAAGCATATCGCTCAATCCCGGTTCGTAAATAGGAGATTCTCCTTTTTGAAGCGATTCTATTTTTTTATTGTCAATATCCACGCAAATCAGATCGAGACCAACCTCAGCCAAACAGGTCGCGGTAACTAAACCTACATATCCCGTTCCGACAATGGCAATTTTCATAATATTATAATATAATTAAACAATTTTAAGTCTGCAAAGGTAGGGAAAATATCCATATTCCTTTATATTATAAAAGGAAAACATTCGATATGTCTGATTTTTTTGGTAAGGGCATGCTTATTTGTCCCAATGATAAAGTGTTATTGGAGAATCTTCCCAACCATCAAATCTGATCGTAAATATTCCATATCATTAATTATAACCAATCTAACCAGTGACTTTTGGAATTATACCCGGATCGGATAACTTCGCTGAATATATTTATTTTTTCAACAAAGTTTGTAAAATTAATGAAAATACCCGTTCGGCTAATACCATTATATCATTTTTCTTTATTTTTGTCTTTCCGAAATATTATATCAGAAATATCTCTCCATGCAAGAAAGACACCGCGATAACGATCTCTATTTTAAAGAACAATCCCTGACTACCCAAAAATATGTCATACCTTATATACAAGCCGTCAAGGATTTTGGTAAAGAGAGTTGGGTACTGGAAGTGGGTTGTGGCGAAGGCGGTAACCTGATGCCTTTTTATGAATTGGGGTGTACTTGTTTCGGAATTGATATCGACGGACATAAGATCGAAGTTGGACGGGAAAAATTGCCTTATGAAAAGGTCCGGCTTATTCATCAGGATATTTATGATATCGATCCTGACGATTTTCCTAAATTCGATATTATCTTTTTACGGGATGTCATTGAGCATATTCATAACCAGGAGCTTTTTATGCGGACGATCCGGAATTTCCTAAAAGAAGACGGGGTTATCTTTTTCGCTTTTCCTCCCTGGAGAATGCCTTTCGGAGGGCATCAGCAGGTGGCGAAAAATAAATGGTTATCCAGACTTCCGTTTTATCACATATTGCCCAAAAGCCTCTATCGCGGGTTGTTAAAAATGGGCGGAGAAACAGATGCTAAAATTCAAACGTTACTGGAAATTAAAGAGACGGGAATATCCATCAGGCGCTTCCACAGGATCGTCCGTCAAAACGGATATGAGATTGTGAGGCGTACCGACTGGTTCATTAATCCCAATTATGAAGTAAAATTTAATCTTAATCCCCGGAAGTTGATAGTCCTTAATAAAGTTCCGTACATCAGGGATTTTTTTACTACCTGCTATTACTGTATTGTACGGAAAAAGAGATAAATCAACCGTGAATACGGATTAATTCGGGAATTGTAAAAATAATCTTTATTTTTGCGCTCAAATACAATCATTATGAACAAAGATTTATTCAAAAAATTTCTGCCCTATATTGCGGCTTTGGTTCTTTTTATTCTCTTTGCTGTTATCTATTGCTGGCCCATTATGGAAGGAAAGGTGATACAGGCAGGCGATACCGTCAGCTGGAAAGGAATGTTCCAGGAAGTGAAAGAATACCATGAGGAAAGCGGGGAGTGGTCTTTTTGGACAGGATCTATGTTTTCCGGTATGCCGACCTATCAGATCACGATGCGGGGGGTCGAATCACAGAATTTGCTGGTTGTATTTTCTAAAATTTTCCGATTGGGTTTCGTGGGAACATTAGCCCTCATCATCGGATACTTAGTGGGCTTTTTCATATTACTGAGATCATTCAAAATCAATAAATGGTTGTCTATCATCGGGGCTATGGCCATTACCCTGTCTTCCTATTTTTTTATCATCATAGAGGCCGGACATAATACCAAAGCGGAGACGATTGGATTTATGGCGCCCGTCATCGCGGGTTTTGTGCTCATCTTCCAGAAAAAGTACGGATGGGGTATTATTTTGTCTACCATTTTTATAGCCCTGGGATTGATGATCCATCCGCAGATGGCCTATTATTATTTTATGCTGATAGGATGTCTCCTGGTTGCGGAATTGTTTATCCATATTAAGGAAAAACGGTTGAAAGACTTTTTGATAGGCACGCTTTTATTTGTTCTTTGCGTAGGCGTGGGAGCCGGGACAAGATATTCCCGGTTTGTGCTTAATAACGAATATGTTAAGGAGACAATGCGGGGAGGTCACTCGGAATTGGTGAAAGAAGATAACGTGGATAATAAAACCGACGGCCTGGATCTGGATTACGCTACACAATGGAGTTATGGTATTGACGAGACTATGACTTTATTGATCCCTAATTTCAAAGGCGCTTCTTCCCATTATGATGTAGGTACTGATTCCAAGTTATATAAAACCCTGGTGAAAAACGGAGTTCCCAGAAAAAGTGCGGAGGAGTTTTCCAGAAATGTTCCCACTTACTGGGGTACCCAACCCTTCACGTCAGGTCCGGTCTATGTGGGAGCGATCATTTTCTTTCTTTTTGTATTGGGTTTGATGCTGGTGAAAGGTCCATATAAATGGGCGCTTCTGGTTGCTACGATTTTTTCGATCCTGCTTGCCTGGGGAAGGAATTTTATGCCCCTGACCGAATTGTTCTTTAATTATTTCCCTCTTTATGATAAATTCAGGGCAGTGGCTTCGATACTGGTTGTGGCTGAGGTAACCATTCCCTTATTGGCATTCCTGGCAATCAAAGCCATCATGGATCGCAGCGTCACGAAAGAAAAAGTAATCAAAAGTATATATATTTCTGCGGGAATAACCGCCGGGTTGTGTCTTTTCTTTGCCATATTCGGTACGCTTATTTTCAATTTTACGACACCGAATGATGATGCAGTATTCAGCCAGCTACCGGACTGGATCGCGGATGCGATTGTGGCGGAAAGGGCTTCCATGCTTCGCGGGGATTCTTTCCGTTCCTTTATATTTATAATACTGGGTGCCGGAACTTTGTGGTTATTCGTACAGGAGAAATTGAAATTACCATATTTCCTTGCGACTATAGGTGTTTTGATAGTGGTGGATCTGTGGACCGTAGATAAAAGATTCTTCAATGACAGTAGTTTTGTTTCGCCGAAAGCGGAGATCAATTATTTTAAAAAACAGCCTTACGAAGAGTACATACTTCAGGATCCGGATCCTCATTTCAGGGTTTTCAATTTAACGACCAATACTTTCAACGAATCGAGAACTTCCTATTATTTGAAATCGATCGGTGGTTACCATGCTGCCAAGTTACGCCGTTACCAGGATCTTATATCCGAACATATCACCCAGATGAATTGGGGTGTAATCAATATGCTGAATACCAAATACGTAATCGTGTCGGGTAATAATAACCAGCCTATGCCGCAATTGAATCCCGACGCCATGGGCAACGGATGGTTTGTGGACTCGGTTATGGTGGTGAATACACCGAATGAAGAAAGCGATGCGCTTAAATCGATCAATTTGCATACTACGGCAGTCCTGGATCGTAAATTTGAAGACTTTGTACGTCAATTTAACCCGGGCAGGGATTCATCCGCAAAGGTTGAACTGCTTTCTTATACTCCGGATAAATTAGAATACAGGACTCATTCAGGTAAAGACGGGATTGTTGTATTTTCGGAGATCTATTATCCATACGGATGGAAAGCGTTTATCGATGACCAGCCGGTTGAGCATTTCCGGGTAAACTATACCTTAAGGGCTCTGAATGTACCGGCGGGAGAACATCGTGTGCGCTTTGTATTCGACCCCGACAGTTACCATAAGGGAGAGACCGTCTCATACATTTGTATTTTTATACTCTATGCTACGATCATAGGATTTATCATCTATTATTTCATCAGGCGCAGAAAAAATATGCCGCCTAAAATGATAGCGGAAAAAAAGAAATAATCAGGAAATTTAAGGTTATAAGGGACAAGTGATTATTTTCCGGTGCCGATTCTCTCTTTTAACGATAATATGGCATTTACCATCGTCGACCAGGAGTATTTTTCTTTTTCGACCAGGATATTGCTGACGAATTCCTTTTCCCGTTCCATATCGTAAAAGTCGGCTAAGGCCGAAGCAATTTCCGAAGGATCCGGTTCCACTACATATCCCACTTTCCCATGCGGTACGATTTCCGGCAAACCGCCTACATTGGTGACCAGCATCGGTTTCTCAAAATGGTAAGCTATTTGGGTCACTCCGCTCTGGGTAGCCGTCTTATATGGCTGGGCGATAATATCGGCAGCGCTGAAAAAAAGGTTGACCCGGTCATCAGGAATAAAATCCGAATAGAGCATCACCTTATCCCCGATCTCTAACTGTTTGATCTTATCTTTATAAAATTCCTCATTTTCGTAGAACTCGCCGGCTACCAGTAATTTTATATTCCGTTCTTTGATCTTATTTTCCCCGAAAGCCTCCAATAAAAGATCGAGTCCTTTATATGCCCTGATAAAACCAAAGAATAATACATAGCGGAAAGAATCATCCAGTGCCAGTTCTTTTAAGGCTTCCTGGCGGGAAAGTTTTTTTCCGTAATGATCATAGATCGGGTGGGGAGAAAAGCTTTTAGGCTTATTTTTACGGTCGAACTTATTGATATCCAAGATTACAGACTGTGATAACGTGATAAAGCCCTGCATCGATTTTACGAAATAACCCGGTAATAGTTTATCAAGAATATTAGGTTCGTGGGGGATCATGTTGTGGATCAGTCCGATACAGGTAATGTTTTTATTTCTCCGGATTCTTCCGGCTATCGAGCCGAAACAGGGAGCCATAAAAGAGATCCAGTAACAGAAAATGACCAGGTCGGGATTCTTTTCCCTGATCTCATTTCCCACCCGGATCCAGTTTGCCGGATTGACAGAGTTTATTTTCCGTGTAATCTTAAGATTTTCAGGCGCTTTATCCGTTGAATATTGGGTTTTACCCGGGAAGAGGAAAGAGGGGTATTGTACGGTGAAAGTATATATTTCCACTTCGTGTCCTTCTTTTACGAATTCCTGGGATAAACGGCCGTTAAAAGCCGCTAATCCGCCGCGGTAAGGATAAGCCGTTCCCACTATGATGATCTTCATACGATTTAATTTTTACGAAAATATGTCCACAATAATTTTACTGAAAAAGAATCTTTTCATAAGCTGACGAAACCGCTTCTTCCGAATATTTTTCCAAAAATACCTGACGGGCATAAGCGTTAAACCGCGGACAGGGATTTTCCTGATAAAATTTTATTTTTCCGATAAATTCCTCTTTAGTATCGCACAGGCCCCCAACCTTATCAAAATCTATGTCATAACCCTCGAACGCTTCTGAAGTAGCGATGATGTTTTTTCCGTACATTAGTGATTCGCAAGTCTTTACTTTCATGCCGCTGCCGGAAAAAATAGGGAATATCATGAAATCGCTCTCTTCAAAGAAAGGCTTAAGGTCCGGAACATCACTATATATTTCAATGTCTTCCGGCATATTCTTTTCATCTTTTAACCTTCCCATTCCTTTACCTACGATAGCCATCCTGATATCGACGTATGGGTAGACATTTGTAACGAACCACCTGATACCCTCTGTGTTGGCAGGGAAATAACTTCCCAGGAAGACACAATAAGGTTTGGGACGTGTCAATGTTTGCTGTGATACGGAAGGTGTATAAACGTCTTTGAAAGATACGGGCACGATCGCGTCTGCCTTTCTTTGGTAAAGGGTTTCTATTTCTTTCGCATCGCGAGAGGTTAACACGATGATCTTATCGGAATATCGACAGGAATAACGGTCGTTGCGATCCACACATTTCAATACCAACGGACGCCACGGCGCCCGCCGGGATATCTTGGCCGCGAAATAGATCTTTTCCACGTTATGGAAGAAACTGATTATTTTCCCTTTATAACCTCCTGATACCAGTTTTTTGGCAATGATCCCGAACACGCTCCGGTCGATAAATACATAATCATAAGATTGTGCCAGACGAACGATCTCTTTGACACGCTTGCGGTTTAATCCGAAATAATAATTCATCAGGAACCAGTAGATACCTGACAGATAACCGGCGACTGTTTTTTTCTCCTGTTCGTCATGGATCGGATAGACCGTGATGTTATCTTCTCCCAGTAATTCCGCCAGCATATCGTAATTTTTCCGGCTTACCTGTCCGCCTCCCTCCAATATGCCGCTGAATTTCTTGTAAGTTATAAACAGTAGTTTTGCCATAGCCGTGAAACCTATTTGAAATATTTCCTGTACAACCGTTCGTGGTATGGCGCCACGCGGCGTTCATATTTGTCGGCATCCCAGTTTTTGACCGGAGTCATGAAAGTTTTGCCGTAAATATCTTCCAGCCATATCGCTGTTTTATCAGCCATGTAAAAAGATTGTCCTTTAAATTCTTTTTTAGAGAATGTGGAACGTTCCACGCGTGAGGTCATGGACGGGAAACCGTCGCTTTCGTTCGCTTCCGCTGCTGATTTGGATTCATGTCTTTTACCCCAGTAGCAAAAGTAATCATCGCCGTCTTCGTAGTAACTGAAAAAATCCAACTGCACATTTTTATAAGTATAGGCCTCGATCACGACCCGGTTCCCTTCTTTAAAATAGTAATGCTTGATTTTTTTAAATCCGAAACTTCCCAGCAATTGTTGTAAATTATCCGGTTTTTTTGTCGCTAAAAAACCCACGTCGATATCATTGTCATATTTAATAAAGTCACGTTCCCTGTATGCCCCGAGAAGAGTTCCGAATGTAAGGAATATAAACGAATCCACACTTTGGAAGGCTTTATCCGCCTGGGTGAGCGCTTCAATGGCATATTTCCTGAAATAATAATTTTTTCTCTTATTGATCATCAAAGTGAGCTTGTCGACGGTCCATTTATAGATGCCCAGTTTCCGGGTAACGATGACCATATATTTTCTGAACATAACTTGATTGATTATACGATTATTCTTTTTTGAGTTTCACATCTATAACTTGTCCGGTAAAATCGGAAAGTAATATTTTAAGGGAAGTTTCGGCGACCCGTTCTGGTGATAACAACGTATGGTCAGGTTCATTGCCGAAGTTTTTGGTTCTCATGGGCGTTTTGGTCCGTTCGGGATTGACCACGTTCACCCTGATATTTTCCCGTTCCCACTCCTGCGAGATGGCTTGTGTAAAGTTCACGACCGCCGCTTTCGTGGATGAGTAGATACTGTAAAATGATCTTCCCCGGGTGTAGGAACTGGAAGTGTAAAGGAGCAGGTGACCTTCGGATTTTTTCAGGTATGGATAGCTTTCCATGGCCACGTAAACCATTCCGTTGTAGTTTGTTTTGATCATTTCATCGATGGTCTCCGATGTCATCGATATCAGGGGCTCTTTGCACAGGACGGCAGCTGAATTCACTACATAATCGATTCGGTTCGTTTGGCTGTATACCTGTTCCAAAGCTTGTTTTACATCCGCTCTGTTACCGATATCGGTATGGGTTCCTGATCTGGAAAATGAAAAAACCTTTGCTCCGTATGATTCGGCAATTTCCCGGATCTTTTCCCCGATGCCCGAAGTACCGCCGAAAATGACCAAAACCTTATCTTTTAAATTGCGGAAGTCGATATCATGATAAAGCGCGAAGGATTGTAATTGGAAAAGTTTATCTAAAAGGTATGAATCTTCCTTATAGGTCAGTTTCATATTGGATTCTTCTCCGCGTACCACATATACCTTAACTTCAGGCAGATATTTTACCACAATACCGCAGTCGTCGGTCGAAACAAAAGCAGGGTCCTGCAAAGCTATGTCATAAGCTTTAGCGATCACTTCCGTTTTAAAAGCCTGCGGAGTTTGTCCTCTTCTCAGTAAATTCCGGTTCGGTATATTTTCAATAAAATACCCTTCTGCATCCACTTCGATAATGGTATCGGTAGCGGCTACGGCCACGTCAATCGCGCTATGGTGTTCCAAAGCCGTGACTACATCGTCGAGGATGCGCTGGTTGAGCAAAGGCCTTACCGCATCGTGAAAAATGAGATTACTGCCGGGAAGATGGCGATAGGCGTTGATGGCGGCCAGGCTAGACTCATAACGTTCTTTCCCTCCCGCCAGTATTTTCCTGGTTTTGGTCCATTCGTTTTTCAGTACGATATCTTCCATTGCGGAAATATACGCTTCATGGCTTACGATCGCGATTTCATCAATATTTTTGTTGTTTTCAAAGATGTCGATGGTATGTTCGATAACGGTTTTACCGGCAACTTTGAAGAATTGTTTAGGCGTGGCGTATCCCAGACGGCTACCGGTTCCCCCGGCTAAAATCACTGCGATATTTGTCATATTCGGAAGAGTTATTTGTCTATCAGATCATTTTCATGAAAGCCAGAAAAGAAATTATGGAAGGTTTTGATTTCAATAATTCTTTCATATTCTTAATATTATAAAAATAATCAAGGCTTTCTTTTATCAATTTATTATGTTTGATTCTCTTAAATTCGGATACCATTTTACCTAAGTAGTTCAATTTGATATTACTGGCGAATGATGTATATAATCTCCTCACAATTCCTTCATACAGGCATGACTTATAGGTAGATTCAATATTATTATCAATTAAAAAAAATTCCATATTTTCAAAAAAAGTAACGATTTTGCTTAAAGAAAGGTATTGCTCGCTTTTTCCGGTATTATGGTCGTGTATCCTATGGTAATACAGAAATTGATTAATTCCGTTGATTCTTTTGGCGTGATAATAGCTATTGAGATAAAAAAGGCGATCTTCCGCCGACATAATATTGGTATCGACGAATATCAGATGATATTGCTTTATAAATTCCGTTTTATAGATGTGATTCCATATTACTCCGGACTCAAAGTTCCTTCTCCTTATAATTCCCTCTATTCTTTCGGCTCTTAATTTTTCAATGGAATCGGCCTGGGGATAAATATAATCTTTTACCTGATCCGGATAAACGATCCGGTAATTACAAAAAGCAATATCGAGATTCTCCTTTTCGGCTTTTTGATATAATTGCGAATACATGTCAGGATCGCAATAATCGTCATGGTCACAGAAACCGATATATTTTCCCGTCGCGTGTTCCATTCCTTTATTCCGGCATAATCCCACATGAAGATTTTTCTCATTGCGCAGTATTTTAATCCTCTCATCCTTTTGAGCCAGGGAATGTACGATCCGTTCCGTTCCGTCCGTTGGACAATCCAGTACCGTAACGACCTCGATTTCCCGTAATGTCTGGTTAAGAAGGGATACGAGGCACTTCTCAATATAATCATAAGAGTTATGAACCGGGACGATAACACTTATTTTGGGAACGTAATCCATATATTGATTTTATATTTTAGATTATCCGGTATAAATTTTTATTTTTCTCCTCTTATAATGGCTTTCCTGATCGCACGGTCATAAAATAAATATCCATCGGTGAAATAAGTGGAAATACCATGAACTTTCAAAAATGATTCGATATTTTGTTGATCATTTTCCGTGTGGTACGTACAAACGGAACATCGGAAATTTTCAGTATCGGATATTACCCGACAGGCTCCCTGAAGCGCTTTTTGTTCTTCACCTTCGATATCCATTTTTAAGAATAACTTATCTATCTTTTTTTCCGAAAGAAAATCATCAAGGGTAATGGTGTCTGTCCCGGTTACATTGCTTATATATTTTTTAATGATGTGTACCTTCTCTTTCCACGGATCAAAAGTGGCCATTAAGGCCTCATACCATTTATCTTCGCATTCGAATAAATAGGCACCGTGAATATATTCTATGACATCCAGCGTAAAGATGCCTTCGGCGGCCCCGACATCCAATAAAGTGAATCCGGTTAATTCGTCATACCGTTCCACATATCTGTGGGCGCATCTCGGGTCCTGTTCGATGATCAGGCTTCTGTAAAGTTTCCGGATCCTTTTTTCATCATAGCTCCTGGGAAAATATAATTTTTTTCCGTTATGGATTACGAACCGGAGATCGAAATCCGCATCATAGAAACATTCCGCTTCCGTTTTTTTATATTCCAGAGAAAACGGGTAGGGGTAAGGCGTAATTCCATGTTTCCCTATGAAGGCATATATATTATTTCTTTCATTTTCAGGAAGAAAAGAATGGAATATTGAAGTGAATTTTGATTTACAATGTACCGGTAAATCCCTTTTAAATGATAAAAGGTCTCCTAAGAAAAGATTATATATTTTTTGGCGGGTCGTAACCGGAATATATTTTTTATATAATTGACCTATCATTATAATTATTGTTGGAATTTGTTATCGATGAATGTAATTTCAAGGGCATGCTGCCTCCGGTTTTCTTCAGCCGGAACCTGCATATAATTGCCGTACAGATTGGTCAGATATTGGTCCGGATCAGCCGGTACCATGAATTCGTGGCCTTCGAAGGTGAGGGACTTTAACGGGAAAATATGATCGCTGTTTAACTGGAATTGCCTCGGAAAAGGCAGTTTTATCCCGTAACTGTAAATCATTTTACCGGAGAATAACGGATTGATCGTTCTTAAAAAATATAAAGCACCATATACGAACGGGCTCATTAAGTAAGCAACCGGCATTTCCCATTTATTGCCGTCGTAATGGCGGAGCCTGTTGAACGTGCGGGTATATAAAAAGTCCAGCATCTTTTTAGAAGAAACATGTCCCGGTTCAACCGGAAAGATATCAATAAAAATTCCTCTTTGCATTGATTTCCCGTTCCATCCGGGCTCACTGAAAACCGAATATTTATCCCTGACTTTTGCAAATTTGGCTTTATAGTATTTGTCGGTGGCATGAGTCTGGACAAACAGCCAGTCCGGCAACTCTTTCTTTAAAATCTCACAAAGTCTTTTGTAATCTTTTCTCCGGACTGAAATATCCAGGTCATCATCCCAGGGTATAAAACCCTGGTGTCTTACCGCACCCAGTAAAGTTCCGAAGTCCAGCCAGTATTCGATGCCGTGTTTTTTACACACTTTATCGACTTCCACCAGGATTTCCAACATTTTAAGCTGTGCTTTCCGTAATATGGTTCCTTCTCCGTTATATTTTGAAAAATCTTCTTCCATAACAGAGACTTTATTTTTGAGCGATTATCCGGATAAAGGTCTCATTAGCGCCTCCGAAAGGAGCGAAATCCTTTTCTTCAGCGGCAAATTTAATCTCAAAGCCCAGCTCTTTGAGGTAGCCGCATAAATGATCGAAGTTCAGGAAACGTCTGTAATGGTCGTTGTAGATATAGGCGTCTTCTTCACCGTTTACTTTTTCGCCTTTTTTGTAGATTTCATTTTTTTGTCCCCTGACCTCAATGCACAAACAGCCTTCCGGATTCAAATTCCGGTATGCCCATTCCAGACAGCGTCTTTCCTGTTCTTTGGATACGGAATGGAGCGTGAACCTGGAATATACCAGGTCATAAGAGGAGTGATCGTCCAGCTGGGAGAAATCGGCGGCGAGAAAAGAAATATTCTTTAATTGCGCATATCTTTGATTTAAAAAATTAATTTCTTCTTCACATTGGTCAACAGCCACAACATTTAAGTCTTCATTGGCGAAATATATCGCGTCCCTGCCGTTCCCGCATCCGAATTCGATCAGCTTTTTATGATGGTCGATAACATTATTTTTAATGTATTTTGCGAAGAGAGAAGGTTTTAATTCTTCATTTTGAGTTTTGTAAAATTCTTCCCAATAATTTTTATCCATGAATAAAGAAATTTGTCTGCACGATTTGTTAAATGAATCGCAAAGATACAAAAATCAATGAAATTAAGGGATTATGCTTTTATCTGATTAAATCAGTATTAGGATTGGTTGTATATTCTTAATTCGTCAATTTTTTGAATATATATACTTAATTTTTTTCAGTAATAAAGAATCAGAAGTTCATTTTATCTTTTACGATATAATCAGGTCTGCCTTTGGCCTCATCGAACAGGTTTCCGACATACTGACCGAGTACGCCTATGGTGAGTAGTTGTATTCCTCCAAAGAAAATAATCAGGAAAATAGTACTGGTCCAGCCGGTAGTAAATTGGGCGTCCGTAAATAATTTTACAAATAATGTGACCAGGGCGTATACAAATCCCAGAATTACGGCGGTGAAACCTGTAACGGTCGCAATTTGCAACGGCTTTTTGGAGAAATAAAAAAGTCCTATCGTGGCGAACCGTATCATTTTTTTCAGCGGATATTTGGTTTCTCCGGCGAATCTCTTGTCCCGCGCGTAATAAAAAGGAACCTGTTTGAATCCCATCCAGCTGATCAGTCCCCTGATGTATTTATTACTTTCCGTAAGTTTATTAAAGTTGTCGATGATCTGCCTGTCTACCAGACGGAAATCTCCGGTATCGACGGGAAATTTTACATCGGACATTTTATTAAGTATCCGGTAAAAATATTTGGCTGTCAGTAATTTAAATTTACTTTCCCCGACCCTTTTTTTTCTTACCGCGTATACGACACTGGCATTTTCTTTTTCCATCATGGCCAGCATGTCCGGGATCACCTCCGGCGGATCCTGAAGATCGGAATCGATAATTACCGCCGCATCTCCCGTACAGTAATTCATTCCGGCCGTAACGGCATTCTGGTGGCCGAAGTTCCTGGAAAAGTTAATAACTTTCACCCGGGCATCGGCTTCAGCCATACCGGCTAAAATAAGGTAGGTATTATCCGCGCTTCCGTCATTGATAAAGATCAATTCATGGTCATAAGAAATGGTGTCCATAACCGATTTCAGACGCTTATAAGTCTCTTCGATTACTAATTCTTCGTTGTAGCAGGGAATGATAATGGATAATAACATAGTGGGTATTTGTAAATATATTGCTAATTTTTGCCCGCTCCGGGTTTATTGCCGAATAATTTCATCATGGTCGTTTCAGTTAAATTGTAAAGATATTTACCGCTTTACCCAACTTTTGCATATTTACCGTATAAATTTCCGGATAATATCCTTGACTGTCTGATTAAACTATCAGTGCAAAAATAGCAGTTTTTTCCACTTAAACAATCCGGTATCAAAAATATATCTGTGTAAATAAAGGATTCGCTATAGTTTATGAATTACCACAAATAAAACGGACGGGTGATATCCTGATATTTTACCGTAAAATCAAGTTTTTCATCACGTATACAAATATCTTCCCTGCCGAGAACTGATGTCGGTCGTTTCGTATAACAAGATATCATACGACTCATTTTCCCGGGATACGCATAAATATCCCATTGATAAGCCGGGAATAATTTGCCGGCGGTGAGATTTTGGAATTTTTCTTGTGTCTCGGGAGGTAGAATAAGATAACATTGGCCATTGTCGGTAAGCAGTTGATAAATTCCCCTGTATAAATCGTGCAGGGAAAGGTTTTCGTCGCCATGCTTGCTCTTACGATTTCTTGATTCCGCAGGTTTAAGGGAATTGTGGAAATAAGGAGGATTAGATACGATGAGGTCATAGCCGGCATTGTGGTTGGCGGCGAAATTCTGTAAACTATCTTCCAGAAATTCCATCTGCATGTTCCTGTAGTGTGGAAACATCTCTTTATTTGCGTTGGCTTCAAGTATGGAGTCCCGGTCGATATCGATCCCGGTAATCCGGATGTCCGGGCCGGTTTCCGGATGTTTTTTATGGGTGTTCCCGATCCTGTAAGCCAGGCAAAACGCAATGACCCCGCAGCCACATCCGATATCCAATACCGACTGAAGATTTTCCATCGGAATAACGGAAGCAAGCAGAATGCTGTCGGTGCCTATTTTTAAGGAGCTGTTGTCGTGATATAATGAAAATCCCCTGAAGTGGAACATGGATACGTCAACCTATATAAATATCGATCAATCCTTCCGGAGCCTTAATATAAAGGATGCGTTTCTCCCGGTCTACTTTGTCCAGATATTCGTCCACGGCAGGCATCAGGATCTCTTTATCGCCATATTCGATCTGCATGATCGGTTGTCTGCTTATTTCAATAAAATCCCTGCATATCCCGATATCTCCTTTTTCCTCATCGATAACTTTAAAGCCGATCACTTCGTGGAAATAGAACTGATTACCGGTTAAGGGCGGCAACATTTCCAACGGCAGGTATAATTCGCATTTGATCAGGGATTTTGCTTCCTGAGGATCGATATCTTTGAATTTGATAATGGCGGTATTATTATTTTTATAGATAAAATCCTCAATGATATAAGGAATCATCTCCCCGTCAATATCAACGAAAACCGCATCAAGGTTTTGATATTTTTCCGGTTGGTCGGTATCCAGGTAGATGAATAACTGTCCTTTAAATCCGAAAGGTTTGGTGATGAGTCCAAGGTAATAGAAATCGCTCTTCATCCGGCATAATATTTATTTATAAAAAAAGCCGTAAGGATATTACGGCTTGTATATTGTTTATGATCGGTGTATTTATTCAGCCGGAGTTTCAGTTGTTTCTTCCGCCGGGGTTTCCGTAGTTTCTTCGGCAGTAGGTTCTTCAACGGGAACATCGTGGGGAGTTTCGTTTTCAGCCGGTTCAACAGTAGTAGGATCTGAAATCTCTTCTGCATTCTCAACCTCGTTCTGTGATTCATTTTCAGCCTGTTTAGCCGCTTCCTGGGCATATTTAGCCGCTACTTTTGCGGAAATAGCTTCTTTAACCTTAGTTTCGGCTTCCATACGTTTCTTTATTTCACCTCTTTGTTTGTCAGCCAACTCCCTTTTCATATTGCTCACTTTGGATTCTTTGTCCTGTTTCCAGGCGTCGAATTTGCGTTCCGCATCGATTTCGGTAAGAGCACCTTTTGCAATACCGCCTTTAAGATGTTTCATTAAATAAACGCCTTCTTTTCTGAGAATCGAACGGGCGGTATCCGAAGGAGAAGCACCGGTTTCAACCCAATACAATGCCCTGTCAAAATCAATGTTAATAGTTGCAGGATTGGTCAATGGATTGTAAATTCCGATTTTCTCGATAAAACGTCCGTCACGTGGTGCACGACCATCCGCAATTACAATGTGATAGAAAGGTTGATTTTTCTTACCACGTCTTTGTAATCTGATTCTTGTTGCCATAATAATTTATGTTTTTGAATATAAAAATTAAGAGTGCAAAAGTAATAAAAAAAAGATTATCATGATATAGGATGAAATCTTTTATTATAATATTGATTTTAAATATATTCACGCAAAAATATTGCACTCTTTTCCGAAATGGATGTTTTCTATGAATTTTTTTGTATTTTTGCCACCACAAATTGTGATGGCCCCGTAGCTCAACTGAATAGAGTATTTGACTACGGATCAAAAGGTTCCAGGTTTGAATCCTGGCGGGGTCACGAAAAGGATGCCAAAAAGCATCCTTTTTTATTATTACGGGAAGCCATTGAATATAATTCGCAATTAATTGTGATATAGTAGAATAAAGGATTCTTATTTGAAAATGTTTCATATTGCATCCTAATCAATTCATTATCAGTTTTTTATGTAAAATATTTTTATGTCGACTTTCCCATGGAAGAATTGTCCTGACGTTTTATAATGTTATAAATACTGATTATTAGCTATTTAAAATAGTAAAAACCACAACTGTTATTGAACCAAAGCTACAGTGCATTGTTAAAATTATGATAAATTTTAATAATCATAAAAATTTTTTAACAATGAAAAAAGAAACTTCTAAAGGAACTTCTAAGACAGTTTCCGAACAAAAAGGAAAAAGTACTTCCTCTAAGAACAGTACAACCCAAAGTTCGAACCAGAGAATGGATGAACCTACTGCAACAGGCCGTGGAAAATCGACTTCCAGCCGCAGTACTTCCTCTTCTACCCAAAGTAAAAAAGGAAGCAGTAGCAAATAATTGGGAAAATATTTCTTTTTATAGTCAAAATGAGCGGATTTTCAGTATTGAAAATCCGTTTTTTTATTTTAGGAGATACCGGTAAAATCAGGATTCTTACTTTCGAATTCCGGTACGATCTCTTTGATCTTCGCGACTACCGATGAAGGTTCCTGATCCTTTAATTTGTCCAGTATAGTGATTTCTTCGTTTATTTTATCATAAACATACGTCCTTACCCGGGCGATCATGATCTTATTATGGTCGGTTTTCATCGTATTTTCCTGGTTGGCCAGCAACTCTTCATATAATTTCTCTCCCGTTCTCAATCCGGTGAATTCGATCTGGATATCTTTCCCCAGTTCCAGTCCCGATAGTTTGATCATTTTGATCGCAAGATCATAAATCCTTACGGATTGTCCCATGTCGAAAATGAAGATCTCGCCTCCTTTACCCATGGCTCCCGCGTTCAATACCAACTGGCACGCTTCGGGAATGGTCATGAAATAACGGGTTACGTCGGGGTGTGTCACCGTAACCGGACCTCCTTCTTCGATCTGTTGCCGGAAAATAGGAATGACGGAACCATTGGATCCCAGTACATTCCCAAAGCGAGTCGTGATAAATTTGGTGGTTTGCTGGTGGAAATTGAAGGATTGCACATAGATTTCCGCGATTCGTTTCGTGGCTCCCATAATAGTGGTAGGATTCACGGCTTTATCGGTCGAGACCATAACGAACTTCTTTATGCCGTATTTTACGGCCAGGTCAGCCATCTGCCGGGTTCCCAGTACATTGATTTTTATGGCGGCGCCGACATTGGTTTCCATCATGGGTACATGTTTATATGCGGCGGCATGATAGATGAGCGTGGGTTTATAACGCGCCATAATATCTTCCATCTTTTGCCGGTCCAGGATGTCTACGATCTCAATGTCGATATTTTTTGACCTGTTATACCGGTAACATTCGTTGGAGAGATAAAAAACAGGTGTTTCCGCATTATCGATCAGGATCAGTTGCTTATAATCGAAACGCATGACCTGCCGTACGATCTCACTGCCGATGGAACCTGCGGCGCCGGTAATCAGGATGACCTGGTCACGGATGTCTTCATAAACCAAAGATTCGTCGAGCACGATGGGGTCACGCTCAAGTAAATCCTCGATCTTTACCTTTTTGATCTGCTTAAAACTCAATTCACCGTTGATCCACCGTGTTACCGGAGGAACCATTAAAACTTTCACACGGTATTGCAAAGCCAGTTCGGTGACTTCACTTATTTTTTGGGACGGCAGGTTCTGGATCGCGATGATCAGGAAAGATATCTCATTTTTCCTGAGATAATTTCCTAATTGGCTATAAGCCAAAACAGGAACACTTTCCAGATTTTTACCTATTTTTTTATGATCCTCCTCGAAAAAAGCCTGTACATTATATTTACTTGCCGTATCCCGGTCCAAAGCCCTTTTTGTCGTAATTCCGGCTTCGCCCGCGCCGAAAATGATGATATTTTTCTTATTCTTGGAAGGATTGATTCTTTCCAGATATAACATTTTAAAAGCGAACCGGTAAAATACCATTGCCACCATGGTGATAAAAAATTCCATGATGATCACGGAGGTGGGAACCAGGAAGTGTCCTACCCAAAAATAGGTTATGATATTGATGATACCCAGGAATACGGAACCGGAAATGCAGGAAAGAAAAATCCTGAATACATCTTTGGTGTTGGTGAATCTTACGACTATGGTATAGGTTTTGAAAAAATAGAAAAAGAGCAGCCTTACCACAACGATGGTAAAGGGTATGTACAGGTACTCCAGGGCGGAAAAACCGGCCGGTATGTGGAAATTATCCCGGATGACCAGGGCGAAGAGCGCCGCGACGAAAACTACCAGCAGGTCAATAATGAGTATGACCCAGGAAGGGAGTATTTTGAGTTTTGTAATAAATTTGGATATTCTGCTACGCATGGTAAGTTTTATTCCGTTATTCCATTATATAGATCCGTGGAATCCTTCGGGAAATAGAAGTAAGTAATTCATAAGGAATCATGCCGGCTTTCCGGGCTATCTGTTCCACGGAGAGCCCTTCCCCGTAAATGATCACTTCATCACCTTCCCTCGCATTTAATCCGGTTACATCAATAGTGCTCATATCCATGGATATTTTGCCCACGACCGGTACTTTCCGGTTTTTACAGATCACTTCTCCAATGCCGTTACTCAGGGTTCTCGGATAGCCGTCGGCATATCCGATAGGTATCACGGCGACTTCCATTTCCCGGTCCGCCGTGAAAGTCCGGTTATAACCTATGGTTTCACCCGGTCCGATTGTCTTGATCTGCGTGATGAGTGTCGTTAATGTAATAGGATTTTGTAAATGCGGTCTGGCTGTTTCCACGGGAGTAATTCCGTAAAGACCAAGTCCCAGACGTACCATATCAAACTGGGCTTCCGGAAAACGGATGATGCCCGAGGAATTTAAAATATGACGTAGGACCGGGTATTGTAATTCGTTCGCGATCTTGTCGGCCATTTCCCGGAAAGTCCGGATCTGACGACGGGAGAATTCATCTTCCGACGGGTCTTCGGAAGCCGCCAGGTGGGAAAAGACTGAGGCCACTTTAAGCCGCGGATTGTTCCTGATAATCCCGATCATCGCATCTAACTCATCCGGACCGAATCCCAGTCGATGCATTCCGGTGTCAAGCTTCAGGTGGAGCTGTAAAGAATCCGTTTCCGGATACGACTCCAGCGTTTTCTCCCATTGTTTCAGGTACGGAAGGTTGAATATCTCGGGTTCCAGCCGGTAACGAACCATCGTTTCGAATGTATGCGCTTCGGCACCCAATACGATTACGGGCTTATTGATATGCCGTTTTCGTAAATGAACTCCTTCGTCGGCATAGGCTACGGCGAAGTAATCCACATTGTGGTAAGATAATTCATTGATCAGTTCTATATCTCCTACGCCGTAGCAGAGAGCTTTCACCATGGCCACGATTTTGGTTTCAGGGTTGAGAAGACTCTTATAATATTGAAGGTTATGAATAACCGACGGGAGATTTATCGTCAATATAGTACGGTGAGTACGCAACTGCAAGGCATTGATGATCCTTTCGAAATGGTAATTCCGGGCTCCTTTTACCAGTATCGCCTCCCTGTTGATATGGAGATTCTCCAGGTCATTGATCAATTCTTCCGTTGTATGATAGAAATGTTTTCCCCGAATGGTAAAATCGGACTGATGGACAAAAAGGTCCGGGCCAACTCCGATTAATCGGGAAATATGGTTATCTGAAAACAGGTTATTCAGTGTTTTATAATCCGGATCCTGCATAATACCCGCCTGTTCGAAATCCGAAATAATAATGGTCTTTTTGGGATATTGATTTTGGGTATTTAAAAAGTCGAGTGCGATATGTAAGGAATTTTGATCCAGACTATAAGTGTCGTTGATCACAATGGAATTGTTCATGGCTTCCAGTATCTCCATGCGCATGGGTAATGCCGTGAGCGAAGAAAGCCTTTCCTGTATAACGGCGATATCATAATCCAGATATAGCATGGTAACCGCTACCTGCATGGCATTTTCCACGGAGGCGGCGTCTTGAAAAGGGATACGGATATCGTTTCCGTTAATCGTAATAGAAGAACCCGAAGTGCCGGTATGTCTTTCCGTAATTCTATATAAGGCATTGGGATTCTCTCCCCATGAGATTCTCTGAATGTAACGGTATTCTTTTTGATCCAGTATATTGTCTACTTCTTTGCCGTATTGATAAACCAGCGCCTCGGATCCGGCAAAGAGTTTCATTTTCTCGGCCAATTTTACTTGATTATCCGGGAAATATTGCGCATGGGCATTCCCTATATTGGTCAGTATGCCAAGGGTAGGGGAGATAATACGGCTTAATTTCTCCATTTCTCCCGGTTGAGAGATCCCGGCTTCGAAAAGTCCGAGGGTATGACCGGAATTCATATTCCAGACCGATACCGGCACTCCTATTTGGGAGTTATAACTATTGGGATTCTTTACGATCCTGTATTCCTCGTTCAATACCTGGGAAAGCCATTCCTTAACGATCGTTTTACCGTTGCTTCCGGTAATCCCTATGACCGGTATATTAAACAGTTTCCGGTGACGGGCTGCGATAGACTGCAGGGCATCCACACTATTTTTAACCTTAAGGAAATTGCACTGGCTGTATGATTCGAATTGGGAAACAGGATCCGTAATGATAAAATTCCTCACTCCCTGCTCTATCAATGATTCTATGTAAAGATGTCCGTCATTCCTTTCGGTTTTGATCGCGAAAAAGAGGGTGACGGAAGGATTTATTATTTTCCTGCTGTCGAAGGCCAATTCCTGAACAACCATTCCGTCATTTCTAAGGATAACGTCCAATGGTTCTACTATATTTCGGATATCAGCAATAGTAAACATTTGGTAATCCGGCTTACTTGCCGTTTTTGGAATTATTTCCTTTCAGGTTTTGTCGATTTTTCAGTATATCCAAAGCCAGGTAAACGGCATTCCGGAATGACTGGCCTGAAGACTGATTTTTTCCTGCCAGTTCATATGCGGTACCATGGGCCGGGGAGGTACGTACGATCGGCAAACCGGCTGTATAATTAACTCCCTCATCCATCGAAAGCAGTTTAAAAGGAATCATGCCCTGGTCATGATAGAGAGCCAATACGGCATCAAATTGCCTGTATTTTCCCGCGCCGAAAAATCCGTCTGCAGGGAAAGGCCCGAAAGCATTGATCTTTTCGTCGAAAGCTTTACTGATAGCAGGAGCGATGATTTCCGATTCTTCGTTTCCGGTAAGGCCGTGATCTCCCGCATGGGGATTTAATGACAATACGGCAATTTTAGGATTGGTGGAACCAAAATCATATACCAATGACTTGTTTAGTATTCTTAATTTTTTCAATATAAGGTCACCGGTCAGGGTTTTGGCAACCGCTTTCAGTGGAATATGGTTTGTGGCGAAACCGATTTTTACGGATTCAGCGACCATCATCATCAAAGAATCGGGTGAATTGAAAAAATGGGTGAGGTATTCCGTATGGCCGGGATATTGAAAACCCTCACCCTGTATATTACTTTTATTAATCGGTGCCGTTACGATGGCATCGATCATATTATTTTGCAAATCTTTGCAGGCGTTTTCCAGAGATAACCTGGCCATTTTTCCTGCAATATCCGTAGAGTTTCCTACTTCCAGTTTAATTTCCTGGTCGGAAAGGTTGAGTAAATTGGATTTTTTAACGGAAACCTGATTGAGGTTTTTAATGAACTGGAAATTAAAGTCATGTAAATCCAGTGATTTTTTATAATAAGTAGCCACTTTGGCAAGACCGTAGACCACGGGAATACAGAGATCCATGATCTTGTTATCGGCCAATGCCTTAATAATAACTTCATATCCGATACCATTGATATCGCCGTGGGTAATCCCTATTTTGTACAACGAATTTTCAGCCATAGTAAAGAGGTTAAATAGTCATTATCTAAACTGTTGCATCTATAAAATTATTATAATACCGGTTTTTCTTCGTATTCCTCAAAACCTTCGATGATATCTCCGACTTTAATGTCATTGTAGTTCTCAATATTTAATCCGCATTCCTGTCCCACTACCACTTCTTTCACATCATCTTTGAAACGTTTCAAGGAGCCCAGTTTCCCGGTATGGATTACGATACCATCCCTGATAAGGTGTATACGGGTATTCCGTTGGATTTTTCCGTCCAGTACCATACATCCGGCAATATTTCCGACTTTGGTGATCCTGAATACTTCCCGTACTTCCAGGTTGCAAAGGATTTTCTCTTTGATTTCGGGTGTATGCATACCGGCGATAGCATCCTTGATCTCGTTGATCGCAGTATAGATGATTGAATAGGTACGGATGTCGATCTGTTCCTGTTCCGCTAATTTCCTGGATCCGACGGAAGGACGTACCTGGAAAGCTACAATGATGGCATTCGAGGCTGAAGCCAGGATCACATCGCTTTCCGTTACGGCTCCTACGGCTTTGTGGATAACGTTCACCTGAACCTGCTCGGTGGAAAGTTTCAGCAAAGAATCGGATAATGCTTCTACCGAACCGTCCACGTCACCTTTCACGATGATATTCAATTCTTTGAAATCTCCTATGGCGATACGACGTCCGATTTCATCAAGGGTAATATGCTTTTGGGTTCTTAACCCCATTTCCCTTACCAGTTGCGCCCGTTTGGTTGCAGCGACACGTGCGTCATGTTCGGAAGCGCTTACTTTGAAAATCTCACCGGCCTGCGGCGCACCATTCAATCCCAGTAAAAGTACCGGAGTAGAAGGTCCGGCTGATTTAACCTGCTGGTTTCTTTCATTAAACAGGGTCCTTACTTTACCATAATAACTTCCCGATAACACAGGGTCACCCACTTTGATCGTTCCGTTCTGGACCAAAACTTTGGCCACGTAACCTTTGCCTTTATCCAGCGAAGATTCGATAACCGTACCAATTCCGGGACGGTTAGGGTTAGCCTTGAGATCCAGTAGTTCTGCTTCCAGAAGTACTTTCTCCAACAACTCATTTACGTTGGTACCGTGTTTGGCGTCGATTTCCTGGCATTGGTAATTTCCACCCCAATCTTCCACAAGGATATTCATATTGGCCAGTCCTTCCCTGATCTTATCAGGATTGGCATTAGCTTTATCAATCTTCGTAATGGCGAAAACCATAGGTACGCCTGCCGCCTGGGCATGGTTGATGGCTTCCACGGTTTGCGGCATGATGGAATCGTCTGCCGCGATCACGATAATACTTAAGTCCGTTACTTTGGCTCCGCGCGCCCTCATAGCCGTAAAAGCTTCGTGTCCCGGCGTATCGAGGAAGGTAATTTTCCGTCCGTCGGGTAATGAAACTTCGTAAGCCCCGATATGCTGCGTAATTCCACCGGCTTCCCCGGCGATCACGTTCGCTTTACGGATATAGTCCAGCAGCGAGGTTTTCCCGTGGTCAACGTGTCCCATAACCGTAATAATAGGATGGCGCGGCTCCAGGTCTTCGGGAGCGTCTTCTATTTCAGTGGTGTTTTCTTCTTCCACGTCGGCTCCCACAAATTTAACTTCATAGCCGAATTCATCTGCTAAGAGTGAAATGGTTTCTGCGTCCAGACGCTGGTTAATGGAGACGGCAAGACCGATACTCATACAGGTCGCAATGATTTTATTGACCGGTATATTCATAAGCGTTGCCAACTCATTGGCCGTAATGAATTCGGTGACCTGCAATTTTCTCTGATCTTCCAATTCCTGTTTTTCGACTTCCTGCATTTCATGCTGCAGATTCTGACGTTTCTCCCTTCTTCTCTTTGAAGTCTTGGATTTTCCCAGCGGCTCCAGCCGTTGCATGGTTTCCCTGATCTGTTTATCTATATCTTCCTGGGAAATCTCTTCCTTATGGATTTCCGGTTTTTTCTTGGCATGATGCGGATCATGGCCTCCCGGTTTAACCACAGGAGATTTTATCCGTTTCCTTTTCCGGTTTTTCTTCTCGGCACTGTCGTCGTTATGATTGTCTTTCTTAGCCGAATCTTTAGACTTTTCTACCGGAAGTTCGATCTTACCCATGATCTTGGGAGCCTGCAACTTCTCGAATTTTGTTTCGATGTGCTCGATCTTGCGTTCTTCGGGTTTCTGGACCGTAGTCTCCGGTACCTTCACTTCTTCTTCCCGGGTAATTACCTGGTCATTCACGGGAACTTCCTCTTCAGCAGCCGGAACGGTTTTTTCCGTTTCCGCTTTGAGAGGTTTATCTTTTTTGTTTTTCTTAGACATTCCGGAGAGATCTATCTTGTCGATGATCTTTAACTGGGGAGCAGGCTGAACATGAACCGTTTCGATATGTTCCGGCATTTTTTTCTTGTCCTCAGCTACCGGTTGTTCGGTTTCCGCTACAGGTGCCGGAGTTACTTCCACTTCCGGCAGGATTTCCGGAACAGGTTCTTCTTTAGGCTCCTGTACGGGAGATTTGATCACTTCCTCAGCCGGTTTTTTCTTCGGCGCCTTTTTTTCTTCCAGGTCTATTTTTCCTATAATCTTAGGTTTCGGAACCACGATACTTTCTTTGATGTGTTCTTTTTCAACCACATTCGGAGTTTCACCGGGTAGTTCCTCGGGAGAAGATTCTTTTTGTACCGGTATTTCCGGAGAATCTTCGTCATCATGATGCTTAGCCTTGGAAAAACCACCTAAATTTATCTTCTGGGATTCCTGTTTTACTTTTTTCTCCAAAGTAAATTCCTGAACCAGAATGTCATACATTTCAGGACTTAACTTGGTATTCGGGCTTTCATCAATATTAATACCCTTTTTCTTAAGTAATAAGACAATGGAATTTATACCTACATTAAATTCGCTGGCTGCTTTTCCTAAGCGGGGTATCTTCTTCTGTTCTGCCATATTTATTTTTGTTAGTTTCAATTTTAATTAAAGTGATGCGGAGTCGTAAACATTCGCTATTCTACCTCAAGTTCCTTCTTGATCGAATGTAACATCGCATCTACGGTCTCTTCTTCGAGGTCTGTGCGCTGGATCAGCTCGTCCCGGCTCAATTTGAGGACGCTTTTCGCAGTATCGCAACCGATATTTTTGAACGAATCGATCACCCATTGATCGAATTCATCTATGAATTCATCCAGATCCACATCTTCTTCCTCTTCAACATCATCCCTAAAGACATCGATTTCGTATCCGGATAATTTGCTGGCCAGTTTAATATTGTATCCACCTTTCCCGATGGCGAGGGAAACCTGGTCGGGTTTCATGTAAACATTCGCCGTTTTATTCTCTTCATCCAATTCGATCGAAGTGATTTTGGCCGGACTTAAAGCCCTGGATATTAACAGGCTGTTATTGGATGTATAGTTAATGACGTCAATGTTTTCATTTCTTAATTCCCGCACGATACTATGGATACGGCTTCCTTTCATTCCCACGCATGCTCCCACAGGATCCACCCTGTCATCATAAGATTCTACCAGTACTTTGGCCCTTTCACCGGGAGACCTTACCACGTTCTTGATCGTGATCAGTCCGTCGTAAACTTCCGGTATCTCATTCTCCATTAATCTTTCAAGGAAAGTAGGAGCGGTTCTTGAAATGATAATGACAGGAGAGGATGCTTTGACTTCCACTTTGGAAACTACCGCCGAAAGCGAATCTCCTTTTTTATATTTATCACCGGGAATCTGTTCCGATTTGGGAAGTACCAGTTCCACGCCATCCTCATCCAGGACAAGGATTTCTTTACGCCATACCTGGCTCACTTCTCCCGTAATCAGTTCGCCTATACGGTTTTCATATTTGGAATAAACAAGGTCTTTTTCATATTCCATAATTTTGGAAATGAGGTTTTGCCGGAGCGCCAGAATTTCTCGGCGGGCAAAATCGGACAACCTGATATTTTCCATCACTTCTTCTCCCACTTCAAAATCTGGCTCGATCTTGATCGCTTCCGATAAAGCAATCTGGGTAAATTCGTTTTCAACATCCCCGTCTTCTACAATTTCCCGGTACCTTTGAATCTCGAGATCTCCCCTGTCCACATTCACGATCACTTCAAAATTAGCGTCAGGACCATATTTCTTGGTAAGTGTAGACCGGAAAACATCTTCTAAAATACGCATTAAGGTCTCTCTTTCGATATTTTTAAACTCCTTAAATTCAGCGAAGGTTTCAATTAAATTCAAATTGTCTTCCATTTCTTATCGGTTTATTTGATATTGATTAATATGATTCATCATTAAATATTTTAATACAAAAGGGGCTTACGCCCCCTCTTTCTCCCTCTTTATAAAAAACTCCCACCGTGCAGTGAGAGTTCATCGTTGTCCAACCAGGATTCGAACCTAGACAGACAGTACCAAAAACTGTAGTGCTACCGTTACACCATTGGACATAGTCTTTGTTTGAGGCTGCAAAGATACAACTTTTTTTTGAAAAAACAGTATCTCTTATTTTTCGATGATATTTTTTTTCATTATTTTTGCATGATAAATTATATAATTGAAAATGAATAAGATATTGTCGCGCGGTAAGCCTCTCTGTTTTTTTGGCAGGATATTTCTCTTATGGATGATTATTTTTTTCTCCGCCGGTACTGCTTTTTGTCAAAATGAGATCGCAGTAAATATAAAATCACTTGATAAAATCAGGGGAGATAAAATATACCTGGACCCTCAGGGAAACCTTTATGTCATCCAGGATGCGCTTTTGCATAAATATAACGGCAGGGGAGATTTTCTTTATTCATATTCCAATTTTTCTTTGGGTAATATCACCACGGCCGATGTGACCAATCCCATGAAGATCATGCTCTATTACCAGGAAACCAATACGATACTTTTTTTAGATGAACGGCTGGCGCCCATAACGGATAAAATAGACCTCTTTACCAAACGATATACCACCATATCCATGGCGGCTTATACTACTGATAACCAGATCTGGCTCTATGATTACGCCGGTATGGACCTCGTTATTCTGGATCTCTATCTTAATCCCGTTGCAAGGGTACATTACAATTTCCCGGATTTTCATCCTACCCAGATGTTCGAAATTCCAGGGAAAAACGTCATTATGCATAACCCGGGAAAAGGAGTCTATTTTTTTGATTCTTTCGGTACTTATATTAAAACAGTGGGAATCCAAAGCAAGAATGACATCCAGATCATTGACAATATAATCTATTATTTAAAAGACGGACAATTACATCGTTATAACTTTAAAGAACTTAGCGAGGAAATTATTCCGTTGAAAATCAAGGATCCTATGCAATGCCTTCGCTATAAAGGCAGGTTATTCATACTGGATATAAATGGTAAAGTTTATATTTACGGATAATGCTGCTTTTGTTATTTGTGGCCCGTTGCTGTTAGGTAATTATATCATATATCATTATTTTCCTCTCTTCCTGTGGAACCGGTTATTGAGATTCGGATGTTCATAAATATTTGAAACGACGAAAGAAAGGTAACTGCTATTCATTTTATCTTTGTCAGAATTTTTATTCCATAATTTAATTATCATGAAAAAGATCAGGAGATATTTATTATTATTGGTGATGGTGCTCGGCTTTACCGGATGTGTTACCAAACAAAAATACCAGGAATTGGAAGCACGTTACAGAATCTGTAATGATGACCTTACTTATACGACGGCGGAAAAGATCGATTTTGAAAATAACAATAAGGATCTAAGCCAACAAGTCGGAATTTTATCGACCCAGGTTGAAAAATTGAAGAGTGATACCCTTTCTTTATCAAGGCGTCTCCGGCAGTCGGAGAGGGATTTTGCGAAATCCAGGAGAGATTATGATGAGTTATTAAAAGATTTTGCCGAATTAAACCTGACCAATAATAATGAGGTGACCAAACTGTTATCGGATCTGGACAAGATTAAAGGCCAGCTGGAAGAGAGGGAGGCGGAGCTGAACCGGCAAACTTCGGAATTGGATCTGTTAAGTATAGATCTTATCGATAAGGAAGCCAGATTGAATGAACTCCAGAAGATCCTTGACCAGAAAGATGCTGAAGTAAAAGCTCTGAAAGATAAAGTGTCCAATGCGCTGACCGGCTTTGAAGGCAGCGGGTTGAATGTATATGAAAAGAACGGGAAGGTTTATGTTTCCATGGATGAAAAATTGCTCTTCGCCACGGCCAGCTGGGAAGTCGGCAGCGAAGGAGAGAAAGCGATCAAAGAATTGGCCAAAGTATTGGAGCAGGAATCCGATATAAACGTGCTGATTGAAGGACATACGGATAATGTACCCTTCCGGGGATCCGGACAGGTAAAGGATAACTGGGATCTTAGCGTGATGCGTTCAACCTCTGTTGTAAAAACATTATTGAAATACGGGAAAATAGATCCCAAAAGAATTTCCGCTTCCGGAAGAGGTGAATATTATCCTGTTGATACGGAGAATACATCCGTAGCGCGCGCTAAAAACCGGAGAACTGAAATTATCCTCACTCCCAAATTGGACGAGCTTTTCAAGATCATAGAAACCAACTAATCCTATCGTGCGATTTTCAGATATTCTTTACCATTGGTACGAGGAGAACCGTCGTACCCTGCCATGGCGTAGAGATAAAGATCCTTATAAGATCTGGGTTTCGGAAATCATTCTCCAGCAAACCCGTGTCAATCAGGGATGGAATTATTATTTACGGTTCATCGAAAAATTTCCCGATATCAGGAGTTTAGCCGGTGCGCCGATGGATGAGATACTGAAAGTGTGGCAGGGACTGGGTTACTATTCCAGGGCGAGGAATATGCATGAGGCGGCGAAAACCGTAACGGAAGAATATGGCGGAGTCTTTCCCCGTCAATACGAAGAAATAAAAAAGCTCAAAGGTATTGGCGATTATACGGCGGCGGCTATTGCTTCCATCGCTTTCGATCTTCCTTATCCTGCCGTAGACGGTAATGTGTTCCGGGTAATTTCCCGGATCTTCGGTATCCATGACGATATTATGCTTCCTCTTACAAAAAAGAAAGTGACGGCCAAATGTGGGGAATTGATGGAAGGAATTTCTCCCGGAATATTTAATGAAGCCATGATGGATTTCGGTTCATTGCAGTGTGTCCCCAGAAATCCGCAGTGCAATATTTGTCCGTTTCAAAACCAATGCTATGCTTATCGTCATCAGGAAGTTGACCTGTTGCCGGTTAAAATAAAAGAGGTCAGGGTCAGCACCCGCTATTTTCATTATTTGGTGTACATTAAGGAAGATAAAACAGTAATCCGGCAACGTGACGGCAACGATATCTGGAAAGGTCTTTATGAGTTTCCCCTTATCGAATCGGGCGAGATCCATTCGGAAAAACTTCTCACCATACTTGATCATTACCATCACTCCCGAATTCCCGCATGGAGTATCAGGCACCAGTTAACACACCAAAGAATATATGCCTTTTTTTATGTGATCCCTGTGGAAATAATATTTCCTGAAATAACGGATCATGGTTTTGTCGTTGATTTTGCAAAGCTAGATCAATATCCTTTTCCTAAAATCATAGCGGATTTTATTGAGAAGTACCGTCGGGGTGATCCGGGCTTAACCTAAAAGGTAGCGGTGACCATTGCCATGATCAGGCTCCCGTTGTTTTCTTTTTCAAAAAAGGTCCGGTAAGTATAATTGACCTGGCATCTGAAATATTTATTGATCCAGTAGCTTAACCCCACTGCATAATTAATCCGGCGCGTATCCATCCGGTGGATATCATTCTGGAAGATATCAAAACGTATAGCGGGCGTGATCTTGTCAATAAAAGTATAGCCTGCCACCGCATAACCGCCCGAACTTCTCAGTCCGGCAGTCAATCCGGTTAAGAACTCGGTCCTGAATATAAATTTTTTATTGTCGAAACGAAACCCGAAGCCATAGCGGTCACGTCTTTCATATTGATGATCATCGTCGACGACCATTTGTCCCAGATAACCGGATGCAGACAATGTAACGGATTTAACCGGGGAGATATTAAGTCTTCCGACAATATCCTTACTCTTATTATTATCCCTCACATTAATGCCGGCGCCATTGAAAATCCCAAGTGAGTATTCTACCATACTAAATCCTTTTTTTCTGAAAAAACCACCGTAAATCATGATTCCTATATCGCGGCCATTGGAACGTATGCCGGAGAGATCCTGGTAGGAAGAGAGGTGTATGATGGACATTGCGTTGTCTATAAATTCAAGATTCTTGGGCGAATAAGGATTCTCGAGGGAAAATGGTATTTTGAATGCACCGCCCTGGATATTAAAGTAAGGCCTGATTTTCACCCTGGCATAAGCATCCAGAATACAAGGGTTGGCGGTGAGTTCCAATTGAAGCCTGTAATCAAAATATTTGGAAATTTCTCCCTGAAAATCCAGCCTTGCCCGGCGTATATCGAAAGTACTGGTTTCACTGCTGTATTGGTACCGGAAATCCAGCATGCCTGAAATGCGCGGCAAATAAGAAATTATTTTCTCCAGTCTGGAAATACGCTTTTCAATAACGCTATCAGGTGATTGGGCATATATGTTGAATGAACAGAAAAAAACAACAGCCAATAATAATTTCTTCATATTTGTTTATTAAATTACAAAGCAGGATATAGTAAAATAGATTGATTAACAGGATAATAATTCCACTGTAAAGAGGATATTAAGATTTTCTGTGTAATCCGCATTCCTTGTGTTGAGGATCTTCCCACCACCAGCGCCCGGATCTCAGGTCTTCACCCGGATTCACTGCGCGGGTACAAGGTTCACATCCGATACTGGGATAACCCTGATTATGTAATTTGTTGTAAGGCACATGATGGGTTCGGATATAATCCCAGACCTGTTTTTCACTCCAATTGATCAGGGGATTGATTTTGATCAGTCCGTTGTTTTCATCCCATTCCACCATCTCCATATCCTGCCTGGTCACGGACTGTTCCCTTCGCAATCCGCATATCCAGGCCTCCAGCGTGCTGAAAGCACGGCGTAAGGGCTCAATCTTCCTGATGCGGCAACACTCTTTCCGGTTATCCATATTGTCATAAAAAAGGTTAATTCCCTTTTCATTGACCATTTTCTCCACCTGTTGATGATCCGGGAAATAAACTTCGATTTTTATGCCGTAGACCTGATTAGTCTTATCGATGAGCTGGTAGGTTTCCGGAAATAATCTTCCCGTATCGAGAGTAAAAATACGGGAATTTTTATTGATCTTCACGATCATATCGGTCAATACCTGGTCTTCTATACTAAGGCTGGACGACAGCGCGATATTGTTTCCAAAATGATTGAAGAAAAACCGGAGTAATTCTTCCGGCGTCGAGTTTGAGAATTGCCGGTTCCAGTCGGCAATGGTGTTCTTGATTTCCATAATTAAAGATTTTCGGTAATCATTCCGGCTCCTACGGTTTCGAACGTATTCTGGTCGATAAAGATGAGGCTTCCCGTAATGCGGTTATGCCGGTAAGGATCAAATACCAAAGGATTCGCTGTTTTTATGGTTACGGTCGCAATGTCATTCATGTGCAACTCTTCAATGTTATATTCCCTTTCGAGATTATTCAGATTGTGCCGGTAATGGATTTTCTTAATAATCCCGATCGATTCTCCGGTAGATTGTTTTATAAGGTAACGGTTGTTAAGTCTCAGCGGATTTTCATTGAACCAGCACAAAGTCATGGTAATATCCTGTGAAACTATGGGCTGGCGTCCTTCCGTGCCGACCAGCATATCGCCTCGGCTGATATCGATATCGTCGGAAAGCTGTATGGTTACCCAGTCAGGAGTGAATACGCTATCGATTACTTTCTCGCCCTGGGATAAGGCCGATACTTTGGAAGTAAGTCCGGACGGCAATACCCTGACCGCATCCCCGATCCGCAGTATTCCTCCCGCCATTCTTCCGGCGTATCCCCTAAAATCAGGGAATTTATCGGAAATCGGCCGTATTACCCATTGTACGGGGAACCTGATTTCTTCGGAGTTGATTTTATGTTCGATAGGAGTCGTTTCCAGCAATTCCATCAGGGTAGGTCCGGTATACCAGGAAATATTGTCGGACCTTTCCACCACATTATCTCCGTATTTAGCCGAGATAGGAATAAACTTTACTTCTTTTATTTCGAGGGGTTCCAGTAACTTATTGTAATTCCGGCAAATCTCGTCGAAAACTTCACTGGAATAATCAACAAGGTCCATTTTGTTGATACAGACTACGATATGCGGGATCCCCAGCAAAGAAGCGATATAGGAATGGCGTATCGTTTGTTCCATAACACCATGGCGGGCATCTACCAGTATAATAGCGAGATCCGCCGTGGAAGCGCCGGTTACCATGTTCCGGGTGTATTGGATATGGCCCGGGGTGTCTGCGATGATAAATTTACGTTTCGGTGTGGCAAAATAACGGTAGGCCACATCAATGGTGATCCCCTGTTCCCTTTCAGCCCGCAATCCGTCGGTGAGCAAAGCCAGGTTCACCTCTTCATTCCCGCTTCTTCTGGAGGCGGTTTCTACCGCTTCCAACTGATCTTCAAAGATCGATTTACTGTCATAAAGTAATCTCCCTATCAGTGTACTTTTCCCGTCGTCCACGCTACCGGCTGTAGTAAACCGTAGCAATTCCATATCTAAATATCCTGTATTTTTAGCCATTATGTGTATGTCTTGAGCAGTTAATATATGTTAAATTGCATGATTTTTAAAAATATCCTGATTTTTTCCTGTCCTCCATGGCCGTTTCCGAACGTTTATCATCAGCCCGGCCGCCTCTTTCCGTAATCCTGGTAGCCGCAATTTCGTCAATGATATCTTCCAGGGTATGGGCTTCGGAAAGCGTAAGTCCGGTACAACTGATATCCCCGATAGTCCGGCACCTTACCCGGCGGGTTTCAACTTTTTCGGTAGGCCGTAATTTCATACAGGATTCCGCAGCAAGCCATTGTCCGTCTCTTTGGAAAACTTCTCTTTCATGGGTGAAATAGATGGACGGCATCGGGATATTTTCCTGAAGTATATATTGCCAGACATCCATTTCCGTCCAGTTGCTGATTGGGAACACGCGGAAATGCTCACCCATATTTTTATGGCCGTTGAAGATATTCCAGAGTTCCGGTCTTTGATTTTTAGGGTTCCACTGGCCGAATTCATCCCGGTGGGAAAAGATCCGTTCTTTAGCGCGGGCTTTCTCTTCGTCACGACGGGCGCCTCCGATAGCGGCATCGAATTTATGTTCTTCGATAGTATCCAGCAGGGTAGTGGTTTGTAATTTATTACGGCTCGCGTCAAATCCCGTTTCCTCTTTAACACGCCCTTTATCGATAGACTCCTGTACCGATCCCACAATCAGTGTAGCGCCAAGTTGCCTGACGAGATCATCTCGATATTCGATCGTCTCGGCAAAATTATGTCCGGTATCGATATGGAGTAGGGGAAAAGGTATTTTAGCCGGATAAAATGCTTTGTAGGCCAGGTGGGTCACCACGATGGAATCTTTCCCTCCCGAGAAAAGGATGACCGGTTTTTCAAACTGGGCCGCAACTTCCCGGAGAATATAAATAGATTCCGCTTCAAGTTCTTTGAGATGGGTTAATTTATAATCTGACATTGTATATATGCTTGTTTTGATTTTAACTAAATGCGCCCGAAAGATATTTCCGGGTTAATTCATCCTGCGGATTACTGAATAACGTTTTGGCATCTCCTGCTTCCACGACCTTACCCAGATACATAAATACCACGTAATCGGCAATTCGTAGAGCCTGTTGTAGAGTATGGGTTACCATGATGATGGAGTAATTTTCTTTTAGCTTCACGAAGAGATCTTCCACAATTTTACTTGAGATGGGATCCAGCGCGCTGGTAGCTTCGTCAGCGAGGATAAACTGCGGTTCCACCGCCAGGCTTCTCGCCAGGCATAACCTTTGCTGCTGCCCGATGGAGAGACGTGTGGCCGGAGTACGTAACCGGTCTTTTACCTCATCCCATAGCCCCGCAGCTTCCAGGTAATGTTGTACGATCATGTTCAGTTTCCGTCTGTTCCGGATCCCGTGGATACGGCAGCCATAAGCGATATTTTCAAATATAGACATAGGTAGAGGACAGGGCCGTTGGGAGATCAGTCCCATTTTCCGGCGTAATTCCGTTATTTCTTCGCTGTTATGGATAATATCGTCTCCGTCGAGAAGTATCTTTCCCTCTAATTTAACGCCTTCCACATAATCGATCAGACGGTTAAAAGTTTTTAGAAGAGTAGATTTCCCGCAACCCGAAGGTCCAATAATGCAAGTGATCTTTTTATCGGGTATGGATAAATTGATATCCTGTAAGATATGATTTTGTTTGATGTAGACATTGAGGTTTTCCACGCTTAATTCGCTCTCTTCGCTTTTGCGGATAAATTTATAATCCGGACGAAAGATCTTGACCTTTCTCCTCAATGCTCTCGATTCGTGCAGTTCATTATATTTGGAATAAACCGACTTGGCAGGGGTTTCCAGTTTCATTTCAATTTGTTTTTAGAGAATTTATTAGTGAAGTACCTACCTAATAAACTTAATATTAAAACAATAATAGTCAGTACAAGCGCCGCGGCGTATGCCCTGTCCTGTACTTCGGGAATAGGACTGCTCATTTGGAAAAAGACAGCGAGCGGAAGTGTGGCTGCCGGTTGCGATAGGGAAGTCGGGATGCTGTCGGTATAGCCGGCCGTAAACATTACGGCAGCCGCGTCTCCGATGGCCCTACCTATGGAAAGCAGTGTCGCCGTGGCAATACCGGGGGCAATCTGGCGTACCACTACACGGATCGTTTCGAACCGGGTAGCGCCAAGCGAATAAGTTGCATCCAGGATATCACGGGGGAATTCCTTCGCTACTTCATCCATCGATCTTACGAAGATAGGAATGATCAGTAGCGTAATGACGATAATACCGCCCAATAAAGAGGTCTTAAGTCCGAAATATACCATAATGGTAAATCCGAAAGCCCCGTATACGATAGAGGGAATCCCGAAAAGAACATCATAAGCCAGCCTCACCACGTAAGCCAGTTTGGAACTTTTTTTCAGGTAAATATTAAGATAGAAGACTACGGGTATACTGATCAGAAGGCCTAAAAGTGTGGAGGCCCCGACAATCATGAGAGATCCTACGATGGCATTAAGAATTCCTCCTTCTTTGCCGATATAAAACCCTCCGCCGGGCAGTTTGGTGATCATATCCCAATCCAGCGCCCCCCATCCCTTCGAAAAAATAGTATAAATAATACTGAAAACAAATCCAAACACCACTATCATGGAGATGATCATCAATACCCGGAAAAATTTCTCTTCAAAAAATTTCATTAATTATATTTTTTTTCGATACGGTATAATATCATTCGGGAAGCTACATTGAACAACAGGATCACGACGAACAGTATGAGCGCCGCGAACATCAGCGCCGCTTCATAAAGAGGCAGTGATAGCATTTCTCCGTAATTGTTGGCGATCAGGGCCGGAATGGGATAGCAACTGTCGAAAAGCGATTGCGGTACCTGGGGTAAATTTCCGCATACCATTAAAACGGCGATGGTTTCCCCGAAAGCCCTTGATATGGCTAATACTACAGCGGCCAGCATTCCCGGTACGGTCTTGCGTAATACGACCTGCTTGGTCGTTTGCCATTTGGTAGCGCCCAATGCTAACGAAGCATCCCTCAGGTCGTCCGGTACCGTCGTAAAGATCTCGATAAAGAGACTGACCAGTAGTGGCAGAATCATGACTCCCAATACGATTCCTCCCGCCAACGCACTGTATCCGGTAGAGTATTCGACAAAAAGAGGAGCCAGTTTTTCGGATATCCAGGGTACGATAATCAAAGTCCCCCAGACACCATATACAACTGATGGGATCGAAGCCAGAATGTCCAGTGCCGGGAAAACGTATTTCTTGACGCGGGGCATGGCGTATTCGGTCAGAAATAAAGCCGTTAACAGGGAAATAGGTAATGCCAAGATAATGGCGATTCCGGTAACCCATAAAGTGCCCATGATGAACGGGAAAAATCCGAATTCTCCGCGCAGAGGTTTCCAGTTACTGGAAAATAATAAATCACTTAACGAACGACCTTCCAGTACGGGGGCAGCTTTCATGTATAATCCGATTCCCATCCCTATCACAAGCAACAGAGATAAAATGGTCAGGAAAAACATTACGCCGCCTAATCCTTTATCCTTTATAGTTCTAAAGGTCGTTTTCATGAAAAGAATGATTATTGATTGAATTTAGCCAGTCCTTCGTCCAGTTTAGCCTGGGAAAGGCTGATATATCCCGACGGAACATTGTGTTCCTGTCCACGGGTCAGGATATACTGGATAAAAGCGATGACTTCCGGTTTATCGGGAGTCCCGTTGGAAACCAGGTAGAGATCACGGGCCGGCGGAGAAGGATATTTATCATCCATAATAGCCTGTATCACCTGATCTTTGGTGTCATAAAACAATTCATGGTCTTCAATAATTCCGTTACCGTCCACATCCATCGGAATAATGGCTATACCGGGATTTGTTTTGCGACTTTTCTCATCGTACGCGTAACTCAAGTTATTATATCCGATACCTAATTTATCTTTTTGGACGGCCATGGCTAATCCCGGATCTCCGAAAACAGCGGTCCCGCCCAGGTCTTCCTGTTTGGCTCCGAACCACGCTGCCCACGTTTCCGCTGCTCCGCAGGCATCGGAACGGGTATATACATGCAAAGAAGTATTTCCGGTTCTTCCTAAAAGATCTTCCCAGTTTTTGTAATTTCCCCGTATCCACAATTCCTGTGCCGCTTCCCTTGATAATCCCTTCTTCATGATTTCATTATACAACGGATTTTCAACACTGATGGTGGGAACAACCGCATCTTTGGCCACGGCGAAAGCGACAGCTCCTTTTTCGATCTCGGCAGGATAAATATCCCGTGAAACCATACCCAAATCTGCTACTTTGGCTAACGCATCCGTCATTCCTTTTCCGGCGCCTCCTGCAGAGATATCGATTCTTACGCCAGGGTTTTCCTGCCGGAATTCTTCCGCCCATTTTACTACAAGCGGATAAAGGGCAAAAGCTCCCGATATCGTAATTTCACCTTGTAATCCTTCTTTATTTTTCCGGTTTCCGGAACCACATCCAAGGAAAGTCAGGCATATTATGATAGTGGTAATCCCAATTAATATAATCTTTCTCATTTTTAATTGCTTAGGTTATTATGTTTGTTTTTGTTATAATTCATTAACTTTTTTTAACGTTGCAAAAATACATTTTTTTGTGCAGATAATGTAAGCCTTGGAAATACATTTGATATTATTTATAAATTATGTTTAAGAGAAAGAGAAGTATAACCAAGGATTTATTTTGTCATCCTGAACGCAGTGAAGGATCTGTAAGAAAAGATAGCATAATCTGGTATTTCGAAAGGGTACGGGGTTATTTCTTATTAACATACTTTCTTTGCTTGCCCAAAGAAAGTATCAAAGAAAAGGCAAGGGCCG
>CALECM010000095.1 GCA_937949745.1 uncultured Bacteroidales bacterium
CCCGTATTCCAGCTGAGCGGTCCCGTCTTTATAATTTTTAGTCATGACCGTACCTTATTGAATATGATACCTCTGACTTGCGAATTGGCTTCTGACGGCGTTACCTTCTACGGCGGGAATTATGAGTTTTATAAACAGGAAAAAGAGATTCAGGTAAATGCGCTTTTGGATCAAATCGAAGACAAAGAGAAAACTATCCGTAAAGCCCGGGTCACCGCCAGGAAAGTAGCCGAAAGAAGGCAAAAGCAGGATATACGGGGGAAAAAGAAAAAACAGGAAGAAGGTGTTCCCAAAATATTACTCAATACTTTAAGGAATAAAGCCGAAGCCACTACTTCCAAATTAAAAGAGTCGCATACCGAGAAAATCGATACTCTGTCATCGGAGTTAAAGGAACTTCGGAATCAATATACGGAAACCCAGTTACTGAAGCCTGACTTACACCATTCCTCACTCCATCAGGGTAAAATTCTGGTCACAGCACAAAATATCAATTATCGTTACGGGGCTTCTTACTTGTGGAAAGATGTCCTGAATTTCCAGATCGTCAGTGGAGACAGGATCCTGCTCAGTGGCCGGAATGGCGCCGGGAAAACCACATTAGTTAAATTGATCACGGGAGAAAAAACCGCCATTACGGGAAAAATCGAAAAAGCATCTTTTTCCTATCTTTATATTGATCAGGAATACAGTATGGTGGATCCCGGTTTATCGGTACTTGAATTTATCGGGAAACATAATGAACGTCATCTTATGGAACATGAGATCAAGACTTTACTTCACCGTTTTTTGTTTCCTGTGGATACATGGAACAAATCCTGTAAATGGCTGAGTGGAGGAGAAAAAATGAGGTTATTATTCTGTAGCTTTATTGCCCGCGATCATGTTCCCGATATGTTAATCCTGGATGAGCCGACCAATAATCTGGATATCAACACACTAAATATATTGACCGATAGTGTTAGGCAATTCAGGGGAACTGTTTTGGTGATTTCCCATGACCGCTATTTCGTGGAAGAAGTGGGAATAGATAAAGAGATCAATCTGGATTAATAAGTTATATGTACTTATCTCCGAAATCAACCTGTACATCCGTGACATACTGCCGGATCAGTTGTTCGTCTTCTTTTTTACAGATAAGCAGCACCCCGTCGTTCTCCACTACGATATAATTATCCAGTCCCTGCAGGATCACGATCTTGTTTTTAGGCATATTGACAATGCAGTTGGTCGTATTATAAGTCTTTACCCTGTTACCTACAATGGAGTTTTTATTTTCATCTTTACTCCTTATATCATATAAAGATCCCCATGTACCAAGGTCCGACCATCCGAAATCAGCGGCAAACACCCTTACATTCCGGGCTTTTTCCATGATGCCGAAGTCTATGGAAATATTCCGGCAGACTTCATAAATCTGTTTGATCACGTCAGCTTCCAGCGGCGTATTGTAGAAACCCTGTCCCTGTTTAAAAAGTTGGTCCACTTCCGGCAGGAATTCCTCGAAAGCATGTTGGATGGAATTGAGTGACCACATGAAAATGCCGGCATTCCATAAGAAATCCCCGCTTTCAATAAATTTCTTCGCCATCTGCAGTTCCGGTTTTTCCGTAAAGGTTTTAACGGCGTAAATAGAAGAATTTTCTTCGTAAACCTGATCTTCATTATATTGGATATATCCGTATCCCGTATTGGGATTGGAAGGACGTATCCCGATGGTCAGCAGCCAGTCGTTCTTCTCCACGGCTTTCATTCCGATCTCGATCACGTTAATGAAAACATCCTCCCGGAAAATAACGTGATCGGAAGGTGCAACTACAATGATGGCATTGGGATTGATTTCCTTAATCTTATAATTGGCATAGGCAATACAGGGCGCCGTGTTTCTCCTGGAAGGCTCCAGGATGATCTGTTGTTCTGCGATTTCCGGAAGCTGTTCCTGCACCAGTTCCAAATAATTTTGATTGGTGACGATATAAATATTTTCTTTCGGACAAATCTGGGAGAAACGATTAAAGGTTTTCTGGATCAGGGTACTTCCGTCACCTAAAATATCTATGAATTGTTTTGGCGTTTTTGTCCTGCTCATCGGCCAGAACCTGGCCCCAACACCTCCTGCCATAATTACGCAATAATAGTTGGAATTCATATTTCTCAATGTTTAATGGTTATGCTTTGATGACTCTATTAACGATAGAAAACTTTATTTGTTTTACGGATGGAACCCGGTATACTTTTTTAAGTGTCGTTCAATTTGATAAATATAAATAACATGGCTGTAAAAGCCCATAAAGAAGACCCCCCATAACTGATAAAAGGGAGGGGAATGCCGATAATGGGTACCAGTCCGATGGTCATGCCGATGTTGATGATAAAATGGAAGAAAATAATTCCTGCGATCCCATAACCGTAATACCGGACGAAAGGATTCCGGTGTTTCTCGGAAAGAAAGATGATCCTGACGACCAGGAGCATAAAAAGGGTGATGACGACCAACGTGCCCAAAAATCCCCACTCTTCGCCAATAGAACAAAAAATAAAGTCAGTACTTTGTTCCGGTACGAAATTGAATTTGGTCTGGGTTCCTTTCAAAAAACCTTTACCGGAAAATCCTCCCGAACCGATCGCGATCATAGACTGGTTCAGGTTAAAATCGGCGCCTTTAGGGTCGGATGTTTTTCCCAGCAGAGAATCAATACGTTGCTTCTGATGAGGTTGAAATACATGCTCATAAGAAATATTGATAAAGAAGACGAAGAGGATCCCGATCACATAAATAACCGTATTCCTGATAATCTTCTTTTTTGTCTTTTTGTGGAATAACCAGCTTACCAGATAAAGCAAAGTTAAGAAGGCCAAAGCATACAGTTCATTGAAATAAAGCGTGATAATAAAAAGTAGTACGGCAAAAGCACCTACGATCAGGATTCGTCCGCTCATCCCTTCACGGTAAAAAAGTACGATAAAAGAAAAATAGACCAGAGCGGATCCGGTATCCCGTTGAAGCATGATCACCACAACCGGTATTAGGATGACGATGAACGAGATAAGCCAAAGGTTTTTTCTTTCGGAACTGGTCTTACCCTCATTGAAAAATTTCGCTAAGGCCAGGGCGGTGGCGACTTTCATGAATTCGCTGGGTTGTATGCTGAAATCTCCGATCTTGATCCATGCTTTGGCTCCTGAGATTTCCGATCCTATAAAAAGAACCAGAATAAGCAAGGCCAGGCATGCGATATAAATATGATAGGCATAATGCTGGTATACCCGTCCGTCGATCAGAAGGATGACGACGGCCATAATGAGGGAAGTGCCGATCCAGATCAACTGTCTTCCGTAAGGCGCGCTGGTAGTGAAAATCGTCGTGAATTTTGCAGGATCGTAGGAAGATGAAAAAATCGCCATCCAGCCCACCAGTACCAGTAATATGTAAAGGATGATCAGTGGTATGTCAAAACCCCTTGAAATTTTTTGGCGATTTTCAATAAACATTTTAAAAAGACATTGATTTAATTCTTTGTTCCAGGTCGGGACGGCTTACCTCTCCCTTAAGATAACGTTCCATGATCAATCCGGCTATGGGCGCGGCCACAGAGCCACCCCATCCGGAGTTTTCAACCAGTACGAAAACGACGATTTTAGGATTTTCAACAGGCGCGTAGCATGCGAATACCGAATGGTCGCGTCCATGGGGATTTTGTGCCGTACCTGTTTTTCCGGCAACCCTTACGCCGGGCACTTTGGCCTGACGCCCGGTGCCTGCCTCTACCGCCAGTTCCATACCCCTGATAATAGGCTCAAAGTATGATTTTTCAATATGGACGTCGATACGTTCCGAAAAACGGTCGTTTGGCGTTTCCTTATCTCCTATAGCTTTGATCACATGCGGTTTAATATAATACCCTTTGTTCGCGATAATCGCCATCAGATTGGCCATTTGCAAAGGTGTGGTAGCGGCCTCTCCCTGTCCGATTCCCATAGATACGATGGAATTTCCGTTCCACCGGCCATGGTACAGTTTATCAAAATAGTTGACGGAAGGTATGATACCTTTATTTTCAAAGGGTAAATCCGTATCGAAAGTTTGTCCGAAACCCAGCAGGTTGATATGATCTTTCCAGGCCTGGTATCCTTCCTGTACGGTATTGTATTTCTTCTTATTGGATACGATATTGTAGAAAGCCCTGCAAAAATAGGTATTACATGAAACCTGGACAGCCGTGACCAGATTAGTGCTTCCCGCATGGTGGCATCCGATGGTGTGGTTCCCGATGCTGTAGCCTCCCGGACAGGAATAGATGGTCGAAGCGTCGACAATCCCTTCCTGCTGGGCAATAAGCCCGTTAGCCAGCTTGAAGGTGGATCCCGGAGGATACATGGCCAGTAAGGCACGGTTGAACAACGGTTTCTTTACATTATCCCTCACCAGCGCGGCATAATTTTTACTCCGGTTCTTACCCACGAGAAGATTGGGGTCATAGCTCGGACTTGATACGATACACAGGATCTCTCCGGTCGTAGGTTCGATGGCCACAATGCTGCCCCGTTTATTCAGCATAAGTTCTTCCCCGTATTTCTGTAAACCCAGATCCAGCGTACTCCAGAGGGGAGTGCCGGAAACCGCCAGTATATCCTCTTCCCCGTTCCGGTAACTTCCTTTTTCACGGTTATGTACATCCACCAGTACGATGCGCTTTCCCTTCACACCCCGCAATTCGGGTTCATAGGTCTTTTCGATTCCACTGATTCCGACATAATCGCCCATTTGATAATAAGTATCATTCTCCAGGGTTTCCTGGTTTACTTCCCCGACATAGCCCAGTACGTGTGCTGCGATAGGTTCGGGGTAATAACGTAAAGTTCGGCTCTGTACGAAGAATCCCGGAAATTTATAAAGCTTTTCCTGCAGATAACCGAAATCTTCTTTTGACATTTGCTGTTCGAAAGTACTCGGGATCAAAGGTGAATGGGCACGCGCTTTCTCGATACGCTTTTCCAGCGTCTCTTTATCGATCTCCAGTAAACGGCACATATCGGCCGTATCGAATTTCCGTAATTCTTTCGGCACAATCATCAGGTCATATACAGGTTCATTATATACCAAGAGGGAATCATTACGGTCATAGATCAATCCCCGCGCGGGATGTTCGGTAATATACCGTAATGCATTTTCATCGGCCGATTTCTTATAATAATCGTCCACTACCTGTAAAAAGAAAAGTCTTACAACATATACCAGCGCGAATATAACCATAATACCCACAATGATGTAGGAGCGCTTCTGGTTGAAATAATTCATTTATTTTTCCCTTTTACTCAATTGCACCGTAATCTCTTTCAGTTTCTCTTTTTTTCCCGGTTCCGCTGAAATAGCATTTAATTCATCTAATGCCTTACCGACATAAGATTCGATCATTTCTTCGGTTTTTTCCCTGATGGATAATTTCTCATAGATACGGATAACCTCTGTTAATTTTTCTTTAAAATCTATTTGATTTACGGAGAACAATTCTTCCAGTTTTTTCCGGTCCGCCTCATTCGCATCTTCTATGGCCCGTAGGATCAGGTAAGTTTTCTTATTATCCTGGATATCCATTCCTTTCATTTTGCCGAAAAGTTCGTGGTCGGCATAGATATCGAGCAGGTCGTCTTTTAATTGAAAAGCGATCCCGAGATATATTCCGAAATTATAAATTTTTTGCTGGTCTTCCTCGGAAGCCTTGGCGAAAATGGCGCCGGATTTCAGGCATCCCGCGAGCATGACAGCGGTTTTGAGCCGTATCATCATCAGGTAATCCGTGATCGTCACCTGCGAAGATGATTCAAAATTAAGGTCATATTGTTGGCCTTCACAAACTTCCAGGGAAGTTTGGGCAAAAAGATCTACGATCCTGAGTTTGGTCTGATCGTCGGTGTCCGTTTTCAGGATCTGCTGTAAAGCCATATTGGCCAGTGCATCACCGGAGAGAATGGCTATATTGCTGTTCCATTTTTTATAAACGGTTTCTTTACCTCTTCGAATGGGTGCTTCATCCATAATATCGTCATGGATCAGAGTGAAGTTGTGCAGCATTTCAAAAGAAGCGGCTATATATAAGGCTTTTTTAGGATCTTCATTGAAGAGCTCGGCTCCCAGCATTACCAGTTGCGGACGGATACGTTTTCCTCCCTGCATAAGTATATATTCGATAGGTTGGTATAATAGCTCCGGATTTTTGTCCCGGGTAGCATTCAGGAAAATATCTTCTAAAGTCATTTCGAAAAAATTAGATATGCAAAGGTACGAAAAAACGTACAGAAGAACAATGGCTAATTTACTAAAAAGCTCAGTTTATGGGCCTCAATTCCGCCAGGTAATGATAATGGTCGTCTTCATAGATTTTTCTACAGCTGAAGCCATGGATTTCAGCGAATTCTTCCAAAGTGTCGTAATCGATAAAGAGCCACGGGAAAGGTTCGCCTTCTTCTCCTTCGAAAGAAAAAGTATACTCGATCTCCCCGTAGTATTCGCTGTTAAGGTTGATCATCACGCTGCCGTCTTCTTCCTCAAACAGATATAATATATCGGAAGAATCCAGGAGGATCTTTCCGCCGGTCTCCAGCAGGTTTTTAGCCTGTGCGAAGAAAAGTCTGAGGTTTTCCAGCCGGCCGGTAATCCCGATTCCGTTCATGAGTAACAGGATAGTGTCGAATTTTCCTCCCTGGTAAGAAAAAAAGTCCTTTTCAATGGCGTCCGGGATGCCCCGCGATTTCATCACGTTGACCGCTCCTGGAGAAATGTCGAGAGCCGTAACTTGTCGGCCATTATCCTGAAGCCATAGGGCATGGCTTCCTGCTCCGGCGCCTACGTCAAGTACTTTTTCACCGGTAAGGAACAAGGCTGTTTTTTCTATTTCCGGCATTTCGTCATAGGACCTGAAAAACAGGCTGACCGGCCACTCTTCCGTATCCGCTATATTACTTTCTACCGTAAATACAGTATCTTTTTTCCCGTCCCTGAACGCGGTTAGTCCTTGTCCGTAAATATCTTTTATCATGGGTTATAATTAAAATGCAAAGATGTTAAAAATATTCGTGGCAAGCGAACCGCTATTTCCGGTATGGAACCGTAATTATTATTATTTTTGCCAATTATACCTTTTATTTAATTATAAGATATGGCATCACCGGACAATAACCTTACTTATACGGAAGCATACAAAGAACTGCAGGAGATCATCCGGCAAATGGAAAATGCCGATATAACGGTGGACGAGCTTTCCGAAAAGATAGAAAGAGCATCTTTCCTGATCAGTATTTGTAAAGACAAGCTACTAAAGACGGAAGAAGAAATCAATAAGATTATGAATGTGGAAGAATAATAATTTCTGATTTTAATGATAGATCTGCTGCCCCAGGAAATAGAATACTATTGTGAGGAACATACGACCGGCGAAAACGAATTACTTTACCGGTTATACAGGGAAACACATATAAAAGGATTGCGTCCGCGTATGTTGTCCGGGAAATTGCAGGGAAGCCTGCTGGCTTTTATCTCACGGATGCTGCAGCCGCGCCGTATCCTGGAAATCGGTACTTATACGGGTTATGCAACGTTATGCCTGGCCGAAGGTTTACAGGAGGACGGTTCCATAGATACCATCGAGATCGACGAAGAGCAGGAAGAAATCATTCGCCGCTATTTTGATCAGTCGCCTTTCCGGAATAAAATCAATTTACATATAGGCAGTGCGCTGGATATTATTCCTAACCTGTCCCATACCTGGGATCTGGTTATGATAGACGCGGACAAAAGGGAATATCTGGATTACTACCGGTTCATTCTGCCGGAAGTCAGAAAAAACGGGATCATATTGGTGGATAACGTGCTTTGGAGCGGTAAAGTGGTGGAAGAGATCAGAAATAACGACAAAGATACGAAGTCTATTACGGATTTTAATGATTTCGTCCGGCAGGATCCTTCCGTCAGGAATTTATTATTGCCTTTCCGGGACGGATTGATGATTATTGAAAAATTATAAAAATGAGAATTGATATCTTAACCTTATTTCCGGATATGTTCACGGGTATTTTCACCCATTCAATCCTTAAAAGGGCGATAACCAAAGGATTGCTGGAAGTCGAACTTCATAATATCCGGGATTACGCCACGGATAAACACCGGAGGGTGGACGATTATCCTTTCGGCGGTGAAGCCGGTATGGTGATGATGATCGAACCGATCGCGTTATGCATGACCAAACTGCAGAAAGAAAGACATTATGACGCCGTACTATTTACCGCTCCCGATGGGAAAGTTTTCGACCAAAGTATGGCCAATCGTTTTTCGCTGATGGAAAATATGATCATATTATGCGGTCATTACAAAGGTGTGGATGAACGGGTAAGGGAGATTTTTATTACGGAAGAGGTTAGTATCGGGAACTTTGTCCTTTCTGGAGGAGAAATTCCGGCTATGGTGATGGTCGATGCCGTCGTGCGACTGATCCCGGGTGTGTTGAATGACGGGAGTTCCGCATTATCGGATTCTTTTCAGGACGGGTTGCTTTCCCCTCCGGTTTACACCAGGCCTGCCGATTACCAGGGACACCGGGTTCCGGATGTGCTGTTGTCGGGAAATGAAAAACTGATCCGGGAATGGAAACTGGAACAGCAGATCAGAAGAACTTCCGAACGCAGACCGGATCTTATGGATCAGGCAGAAAACAAATAATTCATCAGGATGTTATCAATATAATACCAAATCATAAAAATATGAAACAACCCCAATTATTGAAAATTTACTGTACGAACCATGCCAGGAGCGGATATGGTAAAGAAGACATCACAGTGGAAAAGTTTTTGGAAAATACGATCTGTTATAACCGGGACGGGAAAATCCTGAAAGAAGAGAATTTCCTGTCGGATAACGAGCTCGACACAGTCGTAATCAATGAATATAATGAAGAAGGGGTTATTGTTTCAACCGCCCAGTATGACGGCCAACAGGAGTTGATCCAAAAGACGACATACGTATACGATGAAAAGGGCCATCTTCAGAGCCAGGACAATTATTTCGGGGAAGGAGCTCCTGTTTATACTACCCGCAATATTTATGAGAACGATATGCTGGTAAGACAGGATGCTTATGAAAAAGATAAATTTATCAATACGGAAAAAACATTCGCCTATGATGAACGGAAATTACTTTCCCGGATGATCGAATTTGATGAGGACGGGAACCAGTTATATGTCACCAGTGAAGAATATAACCAGGATCGGTTACTGGTAAAAAGGGTAAGGGAGGAGATCATGGAAAAAGACCGCCGTACCTATATTTATGAATATGACGATCGTCGTAACAGAACCAAGGAACTGATTTATGACTATGAAAATATCCTGATCTCCAAGACTTATTATCAGTATAATGAGGATAATAAGATCGTGACAAAGGAAGAAGAGGACCTTGATCATTATCAGAATATGATCTATTCGTATGAAAACGGGAATATGGTGAAAGCCGTGGCACAGGATAAAGCAGGGAAAACCATCTCCTGGATAGAATATAATTACGATGATGATGGTGAAATTACCGATTTAAGATATTACGGAAGAGACGAAACGGATGAGAATAGTTTTCGTTTGATGACGGAATATCAATATGAACGGCAATACTAGAAAATATAGAAAAGCAACCAATAAATAAAACCGGCCGGGGCAGCGAATAAAAAAGAATCAAAACGATCCAGGATGCCTCCGTGGCCGGGAAGTATATTGCCGCTGTCTTTTACTTGACTACTTCTTTTAAATAAAGATTCCACCAAATCTCCAAGCGTTCCGGAAATAATGATCACAAAGGCGAATCCCATCCAGTGAAATATAGTGGGAAAGACTATATTCTGAAAATATGGGATGCGGATCAATATCATGGTGCACATTATGGTAAGGACCAAAGATATGAGGAACCCCTCCCATGATTTTTTCGGGGATATTCTTTCGAATAATGGATGTTTTCCAAAGAGTGACCCCGCGCAATAAGCCAGTGTATCATACAACCAAATGATAATGAATAAGGCCAGTACAATGTTTCCGGCTTCGAAAAAATGGGTCCACATCCCTGCGATTGAAAATGGCAGGGCGATCCAGAAAGTCGGGAATAACGACACCGATACATTTACTGCAGGCCTTTCCGTCTTCCTGAATAATTCCACTACCGGAATCGTGAATATAAGCAATACGGAAAGTAAGGTCAGGATGATAAAAAGGGGCAACGAATACATCATCAGTTGAAAGGCCGACAAAATAGTCGCCGTAAGTAAGAAAGGGACCATATATTGTGGCTCGCTACCCTGTTTTTCAGCTAATTGCAAAAATTCCCAGGTACTTATCAGGGCAAAGGTAAGGAATATAATATGGAAAAATGCCGGAGAAATAAAGAAACTCAAAACGATTATACCCACAAAGATAATGCCGGTAACGGCCCGTGTAATCAGGTTCTTCATTTCTGGCTATTATGAGACTAAAAATAATATAAAACGCGGATTAACGGGAGAATAGGACTCCTTTCCGTCTATAATGAAAGGTTTGACAGGTTTGATGACTTCTACGAAATTAGGTAAAAGATGTTCGTTCAGTTCAGCCTGGATAGTCAGCGCGTCCTTAAGATCATTCACTATATTGTGAGGTCTTGCCACAAGAATAATGTCTTTCGCGAGATTTTTAATAGAGGGATAAAGCAGGTTCTTTTGAGATAAACAAATACTGCCGCTTCTGGCGATCAGCGTATCCGTATGGAAAATTCCCGCATCTGCCGGAGTATCGCTGAAAAGGTTTTTTCCTGAAGACTTTCCGTTCGCCTTCAATATTTCGTTCAGCGAATGGTCAACCGCCAGAATAGTATGGTATTTCTGGTCTTCGATCAACTGCAGGAGCATAGGAAAGAAATTTTCCATTGTACAGGGTACATATTTTCCTCCCGCCGTACGGAACTGAACTATAAAAGTTTTTACCGGATCTTCAATATTCTCAAAAAGCTCGGAAGCCAGATCTATATTCGGGAACTTATTCGGACTTTTCGAAGAAAGTGCATGGCGGATATTACGACGAATAGCTTCTTTAGTGGAAGTATTTTTCGGATCCAGCGTGACAGGCTTTGCCATGTTATTCGTTATTAGGGGTTAAGGTAATATTTTCATCCACGATATACGGTCTTTTGCCAAAGATCCTTTCGAGATCGTCAGTAAATATCACTTCTTTTTCCAAAAGGATTTCGGCTAATTCGGTAAGCTTATCCTTATTCTCGGCCAGAATATTCTTTGCCCTTTCGTAAGCTGCTTCAATTAATTCGTGAACTTCCTTGTCAATTTCCTGGGCGGTCTGTTCGCTGTACGGTTTTGTAAAGGCATATTCCTGCTGTCCGGTGGAATCGTAATAACTCCGGTTGCCGATATTCTTATTCAGTCCGTAATATACCACCATAGAATAAGCCTGTTTGGTCACCCTTTCAAGGTCGCTTAAAGCGCCGGTTGAGATTTGCCCGAACATCACTTCTTCCGATGCCCTTCCTCCCAAGGTAGCTGTCATTTCATCAAAAAGTTGTTCGAAGGTGGTGATATGCCGTTCTTCAGGCAGGTACCAGGCAGCACCCAGTGATTTCCCACGTGGAACAATAGTCACTTTAACCAACGGGGAAGCATGTTCCAATAACCAGCTCACTGAAGCGTGTCCTGCCTCGTGATAAGCGATTACCCGTTTTTCCTGCGGGGAAATGAGACTGCCGCGTCTTTCCAAACCTCCCACGATCCGGTCGATAGCAGAAAGGAAATCTTCCTTATCGATCTGTTTTTTTGCATGACGGGCGGCTATCAGCGCTGCTTCATTACATACATTGGCTATGTCAGCCCCGGAAAATCCCGGAGTTTGTTTCGCAAAAAAGTCAAGATTGACATCAGGACCCATTTTCAGTCCCCTGACATGAACCTCAAAAATACCTTTCCGTTCGTTGAGATTAGGTAATTCGATATGGATCTGCCTGTCGAAACGTCCGGCGCGAAGAAGCGCCCGGTCCAAAACATCCGCCCGGTTGGTAGCGGCTAGGATAATAACTCCCGTATTGGAAGAAAAGCCGTCCATCTCGGTGAGCAATTGGTTCAAAGTATTTTCCCGTTCGTCGTTGGCGCCACTCATTACATTTTTTCCCCTTGCCCGGCCTATCGCATCGATTTCATCAATAAAAATGATACATGGCGCTTTCTCTTTCGCAGTCTTGAACAGGTCGCGAACACGTGAAGCGCCCACGCCTACGAACATTTCCACGAAATCGGATCCGGACAGTGAAAAGAAAGGCACTTTCGCTTCTCCGGCCACTGCTTTGGCCAGCAAAGTTTTTCCCGTTCCCGGAGGACCTACGAGCAATGCTCCTTTCGGAATTTTCCCGCCCAGGTCGGTATATTTTTTCGGATTCTTAAGGAAATCCACGATCTCTTCCACTTCATACTTGGCTCCTTCCAGTCCGGCTACATCTTTGAAAGAAATATTCAGGCTTGATTTCTCATCGAAAAGTTGTGCTTTCGATTTTCCGATATTAAATAGGCCTCCGCCGGCACCTGCCCCGCCGCGTACAGAACGCATGGAATAGATGAGAAGGGCGAATATAAGAATGATGGGTAACCACATGATCAGCTGGAAACCCCAGTTCTGGGAAGTATCCTCTTTGATCGGGAAATCATATTCATTAGCTACCATCACCCGGTTAGCGGAGGAGTCACGGGCCAAACGTTCGTCGATGGCCTGTTCTTTTGTTTCCCGCAGATTGTCGCTAAAAACCTTGTAATCGGATATCTTCAGGAAGTACTGAGGGCCTTCCGTATTGGTTTCCCTGAATTTTTCATATTCGGCTTTCGATTTTACCGCTTCCGGTTTAAGGGTGATATTGACTACGTCATCTTTCTTGATATAATTCAGGCTTTTGATATCCTGGTTATAGACCATTTCTTTGAATTTCACATTGTCGGTCTCTTCCATGGAAGGAGTACCGGGAAAATAAAATAAAAGAAATAGGATGAATACTAAAGCTAAAAGATAAATTCCCCAGATATTGAATTTGAACTTTTTGTTCAAGGGCTGATTTCGTTGAGATGTGTTTCTCGGATCTCTATTTGGTTGGTTATTGGTTGCCATAAATAATTTATAAAATCATGGATTAAAACCGCTGTATATCGGCGTCATTCCACAGTTTTTCCAAACTGTAAAATTCCCTGGTCTCCGGTTGGAATATGTGGACGATAATATTAAAATAATCCAATAATACCCATTCTCCGTTGTCAGTACCTTCAACATAAGTCGGACGGATATCTGCTATTTTTTTAGTGCTTTCCTGTACAAAATCACTTAAGGTTTCCACATGAGTTTTAGAAGTTCCGGTACATATGATGAAATAATCGAAAAGAACATGGTTTATTTTTTTAAGGTTGATCGACACAATGTCCTGTCCGTTTTTTTCTAACAATGCCTGTATGATGATTTCTTCCAGATTTCCTTCGTATGGGACCGACCCTTTTCTTTCTCTAATTTTGCCCGGCATAAGTATTATTGATTTTTTTAACTTGCAAATGTACAAAAATTTATCCAACCTTAACGGACCATAAATTTATCAAAATTTTTATACTTTTGCAGCATCATCAACTAAACATCATATGAAAAATATTGTTCGATGCTTTATCCTGATTACGGGCTTTCTTTGCTCGGTCTCAGGATATTCCCAAAGGAGTTCCGATGAATTGCCGAGAAGTTTTATGGCTAAAGACCTGTCCATGAATATTCCCCGCATGCAGATGGCAACAGCCGATAATGAACTGCTGAAAGCGGAAGACCGGCAGGACCAGGATAAATCCAATCCTTTGCGGATCGGGATATTCCAACCGGCCAATTATTCGATGAATAACTCGGGCATGACCGATCTTTTACAGGACGGAGGCACTTTGTGGAGGTTAGTGATCCATTCTCCCGGTGCTTTTGCCACCAGCGTCGTTTTATCGGAGTGTCATATTCCTGAGGGGTCGGATATTTATATTTACGATCCTTCGCGGGAAACTATAATAGGGAAATATACTTCGGAGATGCTGGAAGATCAGGAATTGCTTTCGGATGACCTGCCCGGCGACGAACTGGTTATAGAGTATTACCAGCCTGCTGACGCTACTTTCAACGGCTCGTTTAAAATAACACAGATAGGACACCATTACCGCAATGTTTTTACGACAAGGGGAATTTTAGGTGATGCCGACGGAAATTGCCATTTGAATGTAGCCTGTCCGGAAGCGCAGGAATGGATCGACCAGATCAATTCGGTGGTATGTATAAGAATGGATGTTACTTCAGGCCCGAATGCCGGTATGTATGTGTGTTCCGGCGCCATGATCAATAACGTAAGGAAAGATAAAACACCCTATGTGCTTACGGCCGGGCATTGCTATATTCCGAATTCCACTTATCATTTTTATTTTAATTACCAGACTTCCACCTGTGACGGTACTTCCGGTAATTACCAATCTGTCCGGGGAGGTGTTACCAGGGCTATGGATATTAAGGTTACCGGATCGGATTTTATGTTGCTGGAAATTACGGGCACCATAAGTGAAGCCGTCAGGCGGGATCTTTACTTTGCCGGTTGGGACAACAGGGAAAATTCACCGGGAACATCGGTTTGTATCCATCATCCCGGCGGTGATTACAAGAAAATAAGTTTTCCCCGGCTGGTTTTTTCGGCCAATAATATCTTCTGGCAGGTAAACTGGAAAACCAGACAGGCTAACCAGGGTACCACTGAACAGGGTTCGTCCGGTTCGCCGTTATTTAACAGCAGGAAACGTATCGTAGGTGATCTTTGTTGCGGCAACAGCGCCTGTTCTTATCCCCAGGGATACGATAATTTCGCCAAATTCTCAAGGTCGTGGACCAACAATGAGAATCCGGATCCTGCCCAAAAATTGCAGCCGTGGCTGGATCCCGATAATACCGGGACCAAGTTTATGGACGGGATGTATTACAACAACCAGGAAAGTAAGAATAAATCCGTGGCGGATTCGGATATCCGGAAAGATTTTGACATATTTCCCAATCCTTCACCGGGACAGCTAACGATTGAGGGTGATTTTATAAATACGCATCTTCAATGCAAGGTATATGATCTTCTTGGAAAATTACTGTATAATGAGACTATCGCCAATGATTCCCCGATCAGTCTTGAGCTTCACGATCTGGAATCAGGAGTCTATTTTGTTGAGATCATCGACGGTAGCGTATCACAAAAGAGTAAACTGATTATCGGAAAGTAAGCGAATTGAAAGAAGAAGCTGTTTTTTCCATAGCCCTGTTCCCTCCGGTGGAATATTTTATCCTTGCTTCGGGAGCTTCCTGCTGTTTGATCGAAGATGCGGAACATTTTCAAAAGCAGTCATACCGGAACAGATATACCATACTTACGGCGAACGGCCCCCAATTTTTATCCGTTCCGGTTTTACACAGCGCAACCAAAATTCCTATCCGTGAAGTAGCCATAGATTACAAAACGGATTGGCAAAGAAAACATTGGAGAGCTATTGAATCATCTTATAATAATAGTCCTTTCTTTCTCTACTATCAAGATTTTATACTTCCTTTCTTTGAAAAGAAAATAGATTCCCTGTTTGAATATAATCTTCAAATATTCCGTATTTTCTTAAAATTACTGAACATCCGGGTCAACTTATCTTTTACGGAAGAATTTAAGCCGGAATATCCGGGAAAAAAAGATTACCGGTCAATCATTCATCCTAAAAAAGCTTTCCTGGAAGATTATCCGTTTCCCAATCATCAACCCTATTCCCAGGTTTTTGACGACCGGTTCGGTTATGTGAGGAACCTTTCCGTGCTTGACCTGGTCTTTAATCTGGGCAACAGTGCGGGAGATTATATTAACCATTACGGTGCTTTCTAAATTCCGGACGGCTTTCTATTCCCGTAACATCCCATATCCGGTTCATTGAGGCCCCGGTAAACTGCGTCATGCACCGAGAGTCGGATACCGCTTTTGGCGAGTTTATTCGGTTCGGCATCAGGATAAACCCGGTTGGAAAGGAATATATAGGTAAGGCCGTTTTCCGGGTCGCACCATACCACCGTTCCGGTAAATCCCTGATGTCCGAAAGTAGTGGAACCGGCGTCTCTGGGAAGTATGGCACTTTTTTTCGGAAATCCCGGTGTGTCAAAACCCAAAGCCCGTCTTTCACACCCGTGCAGTGGATAAGTAGAAGTGAAAAGTTCTACGCAGGAATTTGACAAATAACGGTGACCGTTATAGATACCGCCGTTACTTAACAATTGAAAAATTACAGCCAGGTCACGGGCATTGGAGAAAAGTCCCGCGTGACCGCAAACCCCGCCGAAAAGCGCCGCTGTCTGGTCATGTACATATCCGTGAACCACCTGCATCCTGAAATATTGATCATTTTCCGTTGGCGCGACGGATGCGATCGGAATACCGTTTTTTAACGGGTTAAAACAAAGACTTTTTAAGTCCAGAGGCCGATAGAAATTTTCGGTTAAATATGTCTCGAAGGGTTGTCCGGAAATCTTTTCCACTGCTTCTTTCAACAGAATAAAACCTAGATCACTATATTTATATTCTTTACGGCCAAGTTTACAATCCGCTATTTTCCGGAGTATAGTTCCCGGAACCTGTGATGATATGTATACCCCTCTTGCCGCTTCGATTTTAAAGAGAGGTGTTGGTGTGGGATTCATATACAATGGATTCCAGGTATTATTCTCGAGCAGATCTTTATAAAAGGGAATATAGGCCGGCAATCCTGAAGTGTGGGTCAGTAGTTCGGCAATGGTAATACCGGCTTTATCGCTTCCGGAAAGATAGGGAAGGATATTCCCGATCTTATCCTCTAATGATAATTTACCTTCGTCATAAAGCTTCATTACGGCCAGGGAAGTCGCTGCCGATTTGGTGATGGAAGCGAGGTCGAACAGGGTGGAAGCAGTAATCTTTTTCCCGCTGTTATAAGTTTGGTCCCCGTAGCTTTTATGAAAAACCGTTTTACCGTTTTGTATAGCGAGTATCTGGCATCCCGGAAAAATTCTTTGACTGATTCCGTTATTTATAATGGAGTCGATCTCCTTTTCGATTCCGGCAGGCAGGATGGAGAATGTGGACGGTATGGTGAGGGCCGTATTCAATAACGAAATACCTGAACCCACTCGAAAATCCCGGGTTGATACCGGTAATTTCCCTTCGAAAGAAGCTTCACCGAATATGGCTTTAAGGGCTTTTTCCACCGCAATGGTTGTGGGTTGATATCCGACTATGATGGCCGGTATCCTGGACAGTTGCTGGAAGTGGTCTAATGAATAGGGATTTCCGAACAGGGATAATATGATTTTTTTATTTTTCGTCAATTCGTTCAGAAATGCCACGGATTCCTGGTAAATGCCGTAATTGAATCTGGGTAACTGGTTTGTGCTGAGCATAGCCACGATAATGCGGTCATAAGGAGCCATTTGTTGCATCAGCCGTGCGCTTTTCCCGTTTATGGAGCGGTCGGTCTGGATGAATCCTATACCATACTGTTCTGAAATTTCTCTCAGTTTGGTGGAATCCGGAAGTCCGCCTATACACAATAAAGCGATTTTAGCGGAATCTTTTTGCCGAAGAGGTAACAGCTGCTCTTCATTTTTAAGTAATGTCAGTGTCTGCGCCGTAATATCGTTAAGAATCCTTTCCGCGTTTTCTGAATTAAGTTTTTCGTAGATACGGTTTGTCGGTATTTTCTTAAAACGGGTTAAACCTTTACTCTCTTTCAGTTTTAAAACCTTCAGGCATTTTTCATTAATCAGTTCTTCGGGCACGTAACCTTCTTCCACCGCTTCCCGGATCCCGGTAATAACGGTCTCCAGGTCATTGGGAAGAAGCAGGATGTCCACTCCGGCCATCAGCGCTTTGATTTCCGCATCCGCGCCGTCCGGATAAGATTTTCTTAATCCCGACATATCCATGGCGTCCGTAATGACGATCCCGTCGAAAGCGAATTCTTTTTTCAGTAACATCATGATCGTGCTGTACGATAAAGTGGATATGGAATTCTCTTCCTGATCCAGCGACGGGATATTTAAATGGGAAACCATTACCATATCCACTCCTGCGTCTATGATCTTACGGAAAGGATAAAATTCAAGGGAATCCAGTTCTTTTCGGGATTTTTTAATGAGAGGAAGATCGTGGTGCGAATCGGTATCCGTATCTCCGTGTCCGGGAAAATGTTTGGCACAGGCCGAAAGGCCGTTATCCTGCATCCCCCGCATATAACAAATGCTTTTTGAAGCCACCAGTTCCCGCGTTTCCCCGAAAGACCGGCTGTTGATCACCGGATTACCGGGATTGTTGTTCACGTCGACCGAAGGGGCGAAATTGATATGGATACCCAAAGCTTTACACTGGTCTGCAATCTCTTTTCCCATTTCGTATAACAGGCGGTTTCTGGAAGCGTCCATCGCACCGAGGGCCATTTGCCTCGGAAAGCCTATACAACTGTCGAGCCGCATGGCTGGTCCCCATTCACCGTCGATAGAGATCAGCAAAGGTATTTTGCTGACTTTCTGTAAACGGTTGGTAAGATTGATCTGCCTGACAGGTCCTCCCTGGAAAAAACATACTCCTCCCACCTGATATTGTTCCACCTGCCGGAGTATCTCTTCCTGCACTTCCGGAACATAATTGGAATGCACCCTGATCATAAGCAGTTGGGCAATCTTTTCCTCCAACGACATTTTTTTCAATTGGTTCTCCGCCCAGTATGGATCCATTTCTTCGGTGACCTGCATATTTTTCTCCTTTTCAGGGTTAAGCAGACTGTTGCGCGATTTACCCCAGTCATTCCATTTATATAAAGCCGAAAAAGCGACGATGCTGATACACAAAAAAGTGATAATGAGAATCAATTTCTTCATTATGGCAAGTAGTTATAGGATTAAAAAAATTAAGGTTTAAAGTATGAAAGACACTTTAAACCTTAAACATCATATTTAGGATTTTATTATTCGATGATAGTCATTTCGTCAAAAAGATATCCTGCACCTGCAAATTTGTCGATCACGAACATTACATAACGGATATCCACATTAATACAACGCTGTAATTCCGTGTTAAAAACAATGTCGCTGCTCAGGGCTTCCCAGTTGCCGTCGAAAGCAACCCCGATCACCTCACCGTTGGCGTTGAGTACCGGACTGCCGGAATTACCTCCGGTAATGTCGTTATTGGAAAGGAAACATACCGGCAAAGATCCGTCGATACCATATTTGCCGAAATCTTTTTTCAATATCAACTCCTTTAATTTAGCCGGAACATCGAATTCCGGGTCACCGGGTATTTCTTTCTCCAGTATTCCCTGGTCTGTGGTGTAATATAAGTAATGAACTCCATCAGTCGGGTAATAATCCAGTACTTGTCCGTAAGTTACCCTCATGGTAAAATTGGCATCCGGATACATAGGGTGATCTTTTTCCATTTCCTGTATTGCCGCGATATAACTTCTGCGGGGAACTTCGAGTTTGGCATCATATTCCAGATAAGCACCCTGTGAATACATGATCAGTTTAAAAACGGCATTGAAGTATCTTACCAGCGGATCATTTTCATATTTTTTCAGGTTGGGATTTTCCAGGAATTTTTTAAAATTCGCTTCGGAACCATAAATAGATTGATTTACGATTGCTTTTGAAAAAGCGACTTCGTCACCTTTATAGTTTTTATCGATATATGGTTGAATATCGGGGCGAATATCTTGGGGAAGTTCTTTCCAGAGTTTAAGAGATGCCTCTACTAATTTGGCTTCCGTAGCCGGATCGGTATTTTCCATCAATTTCCTGTATTCCGACAACAATTTATCGATTTTTTCCTGGGAATATTTATCTTTTTTATCTTTCGGCTTTACTCCCTGCAATTGATAAGGAAGGAATAAAGTTTTGGAAGTAATTAACGAGATATTGGCATACCAGAAAGCTTTCATTTTCACCGGATCAACACCTTCGCATATTTCCCGGATTTCCGTGAGAGCATTTCCGTATTTTTCCATTCTTGCATTGTCCTTACCGATCCATTCCGTGATGGCTTTTTCCTGTTGAGCTTTTTTATCGGCTACACGCAATGAAATAAGACTCTGTGTTTCTCCTTTTTTATTTTTCCACATATTGGCCAAACCTGCGAAATGGTCGGCATAAGCGATCCTTACCCGGTCGTTGGCATTCATGGCGTCACGGATCACCGGTAATAATACGTCGCACGCTTCGATGAGCGGAGGATTCAGAACCTTGATCTGGTTGTCGATCTCGAAAGAAGTCATGAACCGGTTTGTGGTGCCGGGATATCCCCAGATCATCGAATAATCGCCTTTTTCAATTCCCTTTAAACTAATCGGGAGATGATATTTCGGTTTTAACGGAACATTATTAGGAGAATAATCGGCCGGAGAACCATCGGGAGCAGTATAAACCCTGAAAATAGAAAAATCGCCGGTATGGCGCGGCCACATCCAGTTGTCGGTGTCCCCGCCGAATTTACCTATGCCGCTTGGAGGAGCTCCCACAAGCCTTACATCCCTGTAGGTCAGATAAATGAACATATAGTATTCGTTGCCTTCGTAAAAAGGTTTGATCTCTACCGTATATTTACCGTTGTCGTTATTTTCTTTTTTAAGGGTCTGGATCATTTTGGATATCTCATCCCTTCTCTTGGTTTCCGTCATATCCGGTGTCACATTTTTCAGCACATCCCGGGTTACGTCAGCCATACGGATCAAAAAAGTGACGGTAAGTCCTTCGTTGGGAAGTTCTTCTTGTTTATTCATAGCCCAGAAACCGTATTTAAGGTAATCATGTTCTTCCGTGGAATGGTCGGCAATGGCGGAATAACCGCAATGATGGTTGGTTAGTACCAGTCCGTCTTTTGAAATGATTTCTGCCGTACAGAAATTCCCTAATTGCACGATTGCATCCTTCAGGGATGAATTATTGATATCGTACATTTGTTCCGGAGTCATTCTCAAACCCAGGCGTTGCATATCCGCGTAATTATAATCTTTGATAAACATCGGCAGCCACATTCCTTCATCTGGCGGATTGGTGGCAAACAGCGTCATCGCAAAGAAAACGCTCATTAAACTTGCAAGTAATTTTTTCATAATTTAGTCCTTATTTTGATGTGCAAAAATAGCATAAAATTTGTTTTTCAGAAGTATTTCCGGACTTGTTTCGGAATCGCAGAACAAATTTAATGCGAAAGTAAGATCATCATATATTATTTTTTATCTTTGCAACCTTCTAATAATATTTTTTAACATGGGTTTGTTTTCAATATTCACTAAGGAACTGGCGATTGATCTAGGGACAGCCAATACAGTGGTTTTACATAACGATAAAGTGGTGGTGGACGAGCCTTCTATCATTGCCATTGACCGTACTACCGGGACGGTGATGGCCGTAGGAAAGAAGGCCCTGATGATGCATGGGAAAGTGCACGATAACATTAAGACGATCAGGCCTCTTAAAGACGGGGTGATCGCCGATTTCCAATCTACGGAAACCATGTTACGTGAGTTTATCAAGATGACGGGCACGAAAGGTTATTTTTTCCCGCCTTCCTTGAAAATGGTAATATGTATACCTTCCGGTATTACGGAAGTGGAAGAACGCGCCGTAAGGGATTCCGCCGAGCAGGCCGGGGCGAAAGAAGTGAGGATGATCCACGAACCTATGGCAGCCGCAATCGGAATCGGGATCGATGTGTTGGATGCCAACGGGAATATGATCATCGATATCGGTGGCGGTACCAGTGAAATAGCGGTTCTGGCGCTCGGAGGTATCGTAACCAGTAAATCGATTAAGACGGCCGGCGATGAATTTAATTATGATATCCAGGAATACATGCGTAAAAAACATAATATTGCCATTGGGGAATCCATGTCGGAACAGATCAAGATCAATGTAGGATCCGCCATCGAGGATCTGGAAAACCCGCCGGAAGATTATGAAGTTTTCGGTCGTGACCTTTTACAGGGTATACCGATCTCGGTAAAAGTCAATTACCGTGAGATCGCGCAGGCTTTGGACAGATCTATCTCCAAGATTGAAGCCGCCGTGATCAACGCTTTGGAAAATACTCCCCCCGAACTTTCCGCCGACATATATAAAACCGGTATTTACATGGCCGGAGGCGGTTCACTGTTGCGCGGATTGGATAAACGTATTTCCAAAAAAACCAAATTAAGCGTTCATGTTGCCGACGACCCTTTGAAGGCAGTCGCACGTGGTACCGCTATCGCCCTTAAGAATTTCGATAAATTCCCGTTCCTTATCAAATAAATACGGTAAGAATTATCTATCCAAAGAAAGGCCGGTATGTTTAAAGTTCCCATATTAATTGTTTTATACCACAGGATCGAGGATACCCACAATCTTTTCCAGGTCATTAAAGATATTCAACCTGAAAAACTGTACGTCGCCGGTGACGGTGCGGTCCATAACGACAGGCTTGACTATGCCAGGTGCATCCAGTCACGTGCCGTGGTAATGCCGGAATGGAAATGTGAAGTCAAAGAATTGTATAAAGAAGAACATTTGGGAAAATCCAGGATGGTGTATGAAGCGGTATCATGGTTCTTTTCCCATGAAAAAGAAGGAATTATCCTTTTTGATGATACCTTGCCTAATCACGACTTTTTCTATTATTGCGAGCAGCTCCTTGATCGCTACCGGGATAACAAAGAAATTGTTCATATCAGTGGTGTGAATTACCAGAAAAAGACGGAGAAAACCAAATATTCTTATTATTTCTCAGCTTATCCCGCGCTTTGGGGTTTTGCCACCTGGGCAGACCGGTGGAAAGGATTCGACCTGGAAATGACATTGCTGGAAGGAGAAAACTTCAGTAAAATGATCTCCCCTTATTTCCGGAAAGGGACGGAAAAATTGTACTGGTTAAGAAGGTATTATGTTTTACGGAAACATAAACTCGATATCTGGGAATATCAGTATATTTATCATTTATGGTACCAGCATGGCCTTTGTATCACACCCAGTGTTAACCTGGTGACGAATATCGGTCTTAAAGATCAAAAACGCAAGATCCGGAAGCTGATGAGAAGCACCCAGAATATTCTTCCGTTGGTTCATCCCCCCGATATAGAGCAAAATAAAGAAGCCGACAAATATTCTTTTAAACATGTCTATAATAAGGCTTTTATTAAGATGTTTGCGGATTGGTTCGGTGAATATCTTTTGGGTAAAGGCAAAAAAATATAAAGCTATATACTGAAAATCAATCAGATATGGTCGGAAGAAAAAAATAATAATGATTTAAAAAAAATCTTATCTTTGCACCCACAATTTTTAAAATGAATAATTATGGCAAAAAATGAGAAAATAGGGGCGAAAAGTGATGGAAAGGTTTCTGCTAATGAGAATATTGTAACAAAAACCGTTACTTTTTTCAATAAATATCAAAAAATTATTTATGGGGTTTTGATTGCCATATTAATAGTGATCTTTGCTATTGTTGCCATAAACAGATTCTATCTGAAACCTAAAAAAGAAAGAGGTTCAGCCTTAATACTTAAACCTATCGAACAATATACCAGAGGAATCCAGACCGGTGATACCACTGCTTATATTATTGCTCTGGAAGGTGACGAAGAAAACGACGGCTTCTTAAGCCTGATCTCAGGTTACAAAATGACCGGAATCGCTAATTCTTCCCGTTATTTCGCGGGTCTTTGCTACCTGCAGCTCGGAGATCTGGATGAAGCGCTTAATTACCTTTTAAAATTCAAAAATAAAGATGAAGTATACTGGTATGCCTGCCAGATGGTGATCGGCGACATTTATGACCAGCAGGAAGATGATACCCAGGCCATTAAGTATTATAAAAAAGCTGTCAAAGGTGATAATCCCTATTATACACCCGTCGCGCTTTTCAAATTAGGTCAGATGCAGGAAAAAGCGGGAAACTGGCGTGAAGCGTTGGATTCTTACCAGAAAATTGAAAATAGTTATTACGACCAGTATTTGGTTATGGGTGTAGACAGGTATTTGGAAAGAGCTAAAATAAAAGCGCAATAATGGCTGAAAAAAAGAAAAACCTTTCAGAGAATACTTCATTTAAAATAGCTAATCCTAAAGAATTTAAGATCGGTATCCTGGTCAGCGAGTGGAATTCCGCAATTACCCGGAACCTGCAGAACGGCGCAGTAGAAACCCTATTGGAATCAGGTGTTCCTAAAGAAAATATCCTGATCCATACGGTACCCGGTAGTTTTGAATTGCCCGGCGCTGCGGTGATGATGCTGGAAGCTGACCACATGATTGATGCCGTGATATGTCTGGGTTGTATTATCCAGGGAGAAACCCGCCATTTTGAATTTATTTCCCAGGCTGTTGCCAACGGGATCACCCAGGCCGCTATGGATTACAATACTCCCGTTATTTTTGGCGTACTTACCTGCGATAATATGCAACAGGCGGAAGAAAGGTCGGGCGGGAAACATGGGAACAAAGGAGTTGAGGCCGCATATTCCTGTTTGAAAATGCTGGAATTGGAACGGAAATTAAAGAATTGAGCTTTATTTAAGATATTTTCTCTATGAGAATAGTGTTTATGGGAAATCCTGATTTTGCCGTGGCCACATTGGACGCGATATATCAGGCGGGTTACACGATAGCAGCAGTGGTGACTTCCCCGGATAAACCTGCCGGAAGAGGTAAAAAGTTGCACATGCCTGAAGTAAAACAATATGCACTCTCTAAAGATCTTCCCATACTCCAGCCTGCCAAACTAAAAGATCAGCATTTTATAGAACAGCTTCAGTCCCTGAAAGCCGACTTATTCGTTGTGGTAGCTTTCAGGATCTTACCGGAAGAAGTTTTTACCATACCTCCTTACGGAACTTTCAATGTCCATGCTTCGTTATTGCCGGAATACAGGGGAGCCGCGCCTATCCACCGCGCTGTCATGAACGGGGAAACCAGAACAGGCGTGACTACCTTTTTCCTTAACAAGGATATGGATAAGGGAGACATTATTGATTTTAAAGAGATCGAAATAGGGGATAAAGAAACGACAGGAGAGTTGTATGACCGGATGAAATATATCGGCGCTTCCCTGGCTGTAGAGACCATTAAGAAAATAGAAATGAAGGAGATAACCCTCATCCCACAATCAGTTTCTAAAGAGGGTCTCAAACTCGCGCCAAAGATTTTAAAGGAAGATTGCCTGATCGACTGGAATCATACCGCTTGTGATATTTTTAATAAAATAAGAGGACTTTCACCTTTTCCGGGTGCTTATACTCAAATAAGGAATAAACAGGGTGAAATATATACTTTCAAATGTTATCAGTCGGCCGTATCAACTCAAAAAGCTTTATCAGAGCCGGGTTGTGTGCATACGGACGGGAAAAATTTCTTTGCCGTAGACACCTCAGACTTTCAAATTCTACTGGAAAATATCCAATGGCAGGGCAAATCAAGGATGGATATTAAAGCATTTCTTGGAGGTTTTAGGAAAGAAAATTACACCATGAGATTATTTTAGTGTAAAAAATAGGAGAAGGAACAGAGAAGTTATTAACATTTTATACCGATTTATTAACATCGGAAAAAATATATAAAATAATAGGCAAGTTATTAAAAGTTATATTAAATTTGCAATTCCTACTGATAATAAAGTTTATTAACCAAAATCACGTGAAAAATGAACAAAATTGAATTAATTAATGCAATTGCAGAAAAAGCTGACTGCCCAAAAGTACAAGCTAAAAATGTATTAGATGCTTTCATTGCCTCCACTACTGAAGCATTGCAAAAAGGTGACAAAGTATCTCTGGTAGGTTTCGGTACCTTCAGCGTGGTAAAACGTGCTGCCAGAAAAGGCCGTAATCCTCAGACTAAAAAAGAAATGCAGATCCCTGCTAAAAATGTTGTTAAATTTAAAGCAGGTTCTGAATTAAGCAGCAATGTTTAAGCATTACCTTTAAAAGAAATAAAGGAAGCCCGTTTACGGGCTTTTTTTATGATTATTTTATAAGTAACTCCATGATCGTGAACGATGGTAATTATGAGATCAGAATGGTACAAGATGCTTTCCTGAGGGAAGAGATCAGCCATTACCTTACTCAATTTATAACTGAAAAACGTTTACAAAGAATCCGGCAGGTGATAGAGGAAAGAACCCGGCATGTGACCGTTGTGGTGGAAGACCTTTTCCAGACGCAAAATATCAGCGCTGTTTTACGTACCTGTGAATGTTACGGGATCCAGGATGTACATGTCATTGAAAACGAAAATGAATTCCAGATACATGACGCTATTTCCATGGGTGCAGATAAATGGCTCACGTTGTACCGCTACGATTCGGGAAAGAACAGGGTACGGCAGTGTGTGGAACGGCTGAAACAGGAAGGTTATACCATTGTGGCCACCACGCCGCACGAAAAAAGTTATTTTTTAGATGAACTGCCGGTCGAAACCCCGACGGCATTTCTTTTCGGAACCGAGTTGAACGGTCTTTCCGATGAAGCCATATCTCTGGCCGATAAAACTGTAATGATCCCCATGTACGGATTCACGGAAAGTTTTAATATTTCTAATTCAGTGGCAATTATTTTATCCCGTTTTGTGGAGAAATTGCGCAGTTCATCCGTGCTATACCGTTTAAATACATCGGATAAAGAAATATTATTTTTTGAATGGCTGCAAAAATCAATCAAGAACCCCCATTTGATCATTGATAATTTTTTGGAACAAAAAGGTTTGCATATTTGAAAAAAAAGTGTATTTTTGCACCCCAAAATAAAAGGAAAATTTTAAATATATCATATTATTATGAAACGGACATATCAACCCTCCAACAAAAGACGCAAAAATAAACACGGATTCAGAGAAAGGATGTCTTCTGCCAACGGTAGAAGAGTTCTGGCTTCCCGTAGGGCTAAGGGCAGGAAAAAACTAACGGTTTCCGACGAAAGTCTGGGAAGGAAATAATTGATTTTTCCGGTGTTCTAAATATAATTAAGAAGACATTGATGTCTTCTTTTTTTGTATTTTCGTCCACTCAATTTTTTTTGAATTTTTACGTTAATGCTTAGATGCAAATAATGAAGAAACTTTTTTTTACGCTTATTCTGGCCTGCATGGTCCTGACACTTCCGGCCCAGGAAAAAATAGTGGTTGACGGTATACTCTCGGTTGTGGGAAGGGAGATCATCATGAGATCCGATCTCGAAAAAGCTTATATGGAATACACCAGCCAGTTGGTGGATGTAGATGATATGGAAAGCCTGAAATGCGAAGTATTGGAAAATATGCTGATGCGTAAATTATTTCTGCATCAGGCGGAACTTGACAGTATTTCGGTTACGGCACAACAAGTGGACGATAACGTGAATGCCAGGATCTCTTATCTGGTTCAGCAGATCGGGGGTGATCCGAAGGTCATCGAGCAATTCTACGGAAAATCGATGGATGAAATAAAAAGCGATATGCGTGAATTCATAAGGGAACAACTTATCGTGGAACAGATCCAGCAGGCGATTACGGATAAAATTACCATAACCCCTTCGGAAGTAAAAAAATTCTACGATAATGTAAGCTATGATAGTTTGCCGATGGTACAGGGAACTTATGAATACGGACATATTGTAAAGGTTCCCCCGGTAAGCGATGACGAAATTGATGCTTTAAAAGTAAGACTTGAGGAATTTAGGGAAAGGATTTTACGGGGTGAAAAATTTTCTATGTTGGCCAGGCTCTATTCCGATGACCCGGGATCCGCTTCGAAAGGAGGAAATTTGGGTTTTGTGGAAAGAGGAACCCTTTATCCGGAAGTGGAAGCGGTAGCTTTTAAATTGAAAACCGGTGAAGTATCGCAGGTTTTCAAATCTAAAGCCGGTTACCATATCGTCCAGTTGATCGAGCGCAGGGGAGAATCCGTCAATATCGCCCATATTCTTTTACAACCCAAACCCTCGATAGATGAACAGGTAAAGGCTATTGAATATTTGGATAGTATCCGTCTAATTATAAAAAACGATAAAATCAATTTTTCTGATGCCGCGATCAAATATTCCGATGACGCGAACAAAAACAGCGGGGGATGGGTTATAAATCCCTATACCGGATCTTCCAAATTTGATAAAGAAACACTTGAACCCACTACACTTGCCGTCCTGGATAAATTAATCCCGGGAGAATACTCAGAACCTTTACCTTATGTCAATGATGACGGTGTGATGGCTTACCGGCTTATATATTTAAAGACGAAAGTCCCTCCCCATAAACCCAATCTGGTGGAAGATTATGATTTGATACAAAATGCGGCATTAGAAGAAAAGAAATATAAAGAGATAGATAAGTGGTTATCCAATAAAGTAAAAGTTACCAGCATAAAAGTGGCGGAAGATTATAAATATTGCCCTTTTATTACTGAATGGGAAATACCTTAAAACAATATGGTCTGATATGGATTTAGAATTTAAAAGTGATGTTGAAGCTGTTGAAGCTTTTGTAAAGAAATATGCCGAGTTAAAGAATGAAATTGCGAAAGTCATTGTCGGGCAGGATGTGATCGTAGATAATGTACTGATGGCCATGTTCAGCCGCAGCCACGCTTTACTGATCGGGGTGCCGGGACTGGCAAAAACCCTGATGATCACGACGATCGCGAAAGCGGTAAACCTAACATTCAACAGGATCCAGTTTACCCCTGACCTGATGCCTTCCGATATCATGGGTACTGAGATATTGGATGAGAACCGGAAATTTAAATTTGTCAAAGGACCTATCTTTGCGAATATCGTACTGGCGGATGAGATCAACCGTACTCCTCCCAAAACCCAGTCGGCGTTATTGGAAGCCATGCAGGAACGTTCGGTCAGTATGAATGCGGTCACTTATTCGCTTCCCGACCCTTTCTTCGTATTGGCAACCCAGAATCCTATCGAGCAGGAAGGTACTTATCCTCTTCCCGAAGCCCAGCAGGATCGTTTTATGTTCAATATCCTTCTTGATTATCCTTCTTTCGATGAGGAAGTCAATATCGTGAAAAACACTATCCATGGTGAGATGAAAGAGCCTCGCCAGGTATTGTCCATTGAAGATATTATCTTTTATCAGAAACTTCTTCAGAAAATACCGATCGCCGATAATGTTTACCAATATGCGGTGAACCTGGCATCCATGACAAGACCGCATACCGGCAAAGCCCATCCCTGGGCCAATGAATATCTTACCTGGGGAGCCGGACCGCGCGCCTCGCAATTCCTTATCATAGGGGCCAGGACTCATGCCGTGCTTCATGGGAAATTCTCTCCTGATATTGAGGATATCAAAGCAGTAGCCCATAATATTCTGAGACATCGTATCATTAAAAATTACAAAGCAGAAGCGGAAGGAATTTCTATTGAAAATATTATCGATGAATTGATAAAAGGGTAAATCCGTATGAAATTCATTGGCCATGAAGGTATATCATAATAAAAAAAGATGGAAGTTCCTGCTATATGGATCAGCGGCCGTTGCTTTTGTAATTATTGTCTACTATTCCAATCTGCTAATCAACAACATTTCCAGGGAGGAACGAAACCGGATCGAGATCTGGGCTGATGCCGTTTCCTATAAAGCGGAACTTGTTAATTATACCGAACAGTTTTTTGATAAAATAAGGATAGAAGAAGGAAAGAGAGCTTCCATCTTCGCCAAGGCATTACGTAAAGTCGATGAAGCTTCCCTGGAAGAGGATATTACCTTTTATTCCGATATAATTTCTTCAAATTCCACTATTCCGTCTATTGTGGTATTTAACGGTAAAATCGATTGTGCCGTTAATATTGATACGGATATGGTTTCTTCCGCGGAATACATATGGCAAATTGAGAATTACCAGAATATTTTCGACAGTGTGAAGATCCATCACGATAAGGATCAATATATCACGGTCTATTACCAGGAATCCCAAATATATAGTAACCTACGCGTAGTCTTAAATAACCTTATCGAATCTTTTTTCCAGGAAGTGGTGATCAATTCGGCATCTGTCCCGGTCGTCGTGACTGACCAGTCGGAAAAGAACGTCATCGCGTTCGGTAATATCGATTCCGCCAAGGTTTTCGATCCCAAGGTATTGCCGCATATCATCGAAAAGATGAAAAGCGAGAATGAGCCGATCAAGATACAATTGCCGGAAAATCAAACCTGTTATGTCTTCTATGAGGAATCTTCCGTATTAAAACAATTGAGACTTTTCCCTTTCCTTCAATTCTTCATCGTGATCCTTTTTGCCGTGATCGCCTATTTATTATTCAGTGTGGCAAGAAAATCCGAGCAGAACCAGGTTTGGGTGGGCATGTCCAAGGAAACGGCACATCAGCTGGGAACTCCGATTTCTTCGCTTATGGCGTGGAATGAAATTTTGAAGGAGCAAAATGTCGACCAGACTGTTATCACCGAGATTAACAAGGATGTGTTACGTCTGGAAACCATTGCCCAGCGTTTTTCGAAGATCGGATCCGTTCCCGAACTTAAAGATGAGAACCTGGTCACTGTAATACAGGAATTTATTTTATACCTCCAGACCAGGCTTTCCGGAAGAGTTACCATCGAATTTATGTATCCGGAAAAAGAAATCATTTTACCGTTAAACCGGTACCTGTTCGAGTGGGTTATCGAGAATTTATGTAAAAATGCCGTGGACGCCATGAATGGCCGCGGAACTATTTTTATTGAAATTATTGAAGAACCGAAAGTAGTCCATGTCGACATACAGGATACCGGCAAGGGAATCCATCCAAAAAAACATAAAGATATTTTTACTCCCGGATATACTTCAAAAGAAAGGGGCTGGGGACTCGGTTTGACTTTGGCCAAGAGGATTATCAAAGAATACCATAAAGGTAAATTATTTGTTAAATCATCAACGCAGGATATAGGTACTGTGATGAGGATTACGCTTCAACGTTTCCCTTCCAAATAATTTATTCACTGATGCGGTCCGGTGAAGCGGAAAGCTTCATTACTTCGGTCGCTTTTTCATATAAAAATAAGGTATCCCGGTGAATTTTATAGTAGTTGATCTCTTTTTTCAAAGCGTTGCCGAACTTCTTTTCGATGTCCATATCCGGACATAACATTTTTGTGGAACCGGCATATTCCATCGATATTTTCTTTTTCGTGGCCATATACTGTCCGAAAAACCGGTTGCATCCGAGATTACCGTAATAACGACCGGTGGTATCGAAAATAATGTACGGCCGGCTTTGGTAAGTACTGTCGATGTCGGTGCCGGCAATACTAGTAATATACCAGGTTGTGGACTTTAACGGTTGGTTAAGTTTTTCCAGCGCTTTTTTATTGGTTTGGCAGCCGGATATCAAGATCAGGAGGAGGAAGGTTGTAACCCATCTATTCATCGGCGGAAAGATTTAAGTTCTGATTCTCACTTTTATAATCCGCATTTATCTTCCCGATATAATCCAGTATCTCATTTTTACCTGTTCCCAATACAGCGGATGATACGAAATAGGGCGGTACTTCTTCCCATGTCTCTTTAAGTCGCCTGATAAATCTGTCTACATTTTCCGTGACTTTTATTTTCGATATTTTATCACTTTTGGTGAAAATGACGGAGTAGGGAATACCGAGTTTTCCTAAATTATTAATAAAATCCAGATCTTTCTGCTGGGGTTCAATCCTCACATCGATCAGAACGAAAACCAATTGTAAATTTTCCCGGTGTATAAGATAATTCTCGATCATCTTTACCCAGTTTTCACGCATGGTTTTGGAAATAGTGGCATATCCGTAACCCGGCAGATCAACCAGATACCATTCATCGTTCACGTTGTAATGATTGATGGTCTGGGTCTTGCCCGGTTTGGATGATATCTTGGCAAGGTGTTTCCTGTTGGCCAACATGTTGACCAGTGAGGATTTTCCTACATTCGAACGTCCTATGAAGGCATATTCGGGATATTGCTGTTCAGGACATTTTTTCCAGTCATCCACACTTTGGACGAATTCTATTTTTTTTATGATCATGGTTCTATAACGGTGAAATCCGGATAACTATTGTTTATTCCGGGGATGGTATGAACGGATATGACGGTTCATCTTACTCTCATAAATATCCGACATCTTAATTAAAATGCACATTTCTTCCACCGGACCGAATTCATTATTGGGAGCGGTACCGAAATATTCGATAGTCGGGGAAAGCGAGACATAGGTTTTGATCAACGGCGGTATCGAAGTATTAAGTTGCCGTATTTTGGTATTCAGTATTTTGAACTCTTCCTTAAAAGTAGATTCCTGATGATCGAAACTTTTTTTAACATTTTTTTCAATATCTTCATCTCCCTCTACCGGATGCCATGGACGGATTAATTTCTCATCTCCGTGGAAATGGCTTGTTAGAAATTCCAGGATGAGTTTACGGGCTTCTCGACTGTATTCGTTATAAAGCGTCATTTTACCCATAAAATATTGACAATCGGGATAATCTACCACTAACGTGCCCAGTCCGTCCCACACATTATCAAGCGCGAAGAGGGTTTCCCTGGCGTAATTTCCAGCCTGGAATTTGGGCTGTACGAAGCTTCTTCCCAATTCGATACAAACCGGCCATTGGTCCCGGATAAATTCTTCCGAAAAACAAAACAGTTTTGAAGTGGGGGTGTGCGGGTATCCGTTCTCGTCCGGAATGACGTCTTTTCCACATATAAAACGATAAGCGCTGATAATTTCCTCCGTACGGTGATCCCAAACGATCAGCTGCCTGAAAGGAATTTCAGCGGTATCGTATTCGTCGATATCCGCTTTTTTCCCGGTACCTCCGCCCGCGAGCCGGAAAGTATATTCTCTCAACCGGCCTATTTCGAGCATGGTATTGGGCGAATTATGGGCGTCCACCATGAAAATCGAATTATCTCTAACGTTAGTATTCCGCAGGAACTTATCCGGAGTAAGTTCGCGTTTAATCAATTTTTTATCAATAGGATCTATTATGTTTTCCATGTTATCATTATCTGTTCCCAAGGGCATACACCTGTCCTTTGACCCATTCGGCCCACTCTTTATCACTCCGGCTGTCGTCAAACTGAGTGTAAGGGATGGAAGGTCCGAAAGTAACGGTAAGTACTTTCCCTTTTTGACGAAAAGTTTCGTCCGGCAAAAATAACATTTCTACATTAACTTTTATGTTTAATTTTTTCCGTAATGTTGCGATATTATAGAACCGGTTACTGTTTCGTCCGTCGAAATAGGCCGGGACCACGTCTCTTTTGAACTCTTTGGCCTTGCTAATGAATGTTTTTTTCCATTCCAGGTCGCAGATTTTTCCGCGATGTTTCCTGGAGCAAAGTCCTGCCGGAAAATAGAGGACCAGGTCATCTGAATCAAAAATATCATTTAACTGTTTGATGGAATCCTGTTGATTCCAGCCATGTTTATTGACGGGTACAAAAATATCCCTCATTGGAGTGATCTGCATAAGCAGGTCGTTTACGGGAAACTTCATATCGGAGCGGTATTTTCCGATCACACTGATCAGTGCCAGTCCGTCAAGTCCTCCCAACGGATGGTTACATACCACGATAGATCTTCCTGTTTTGGGAATGTATTGTTCATTTACGACCTTTACCTTAGCCTGGAAAAAATCGATGGCATTGGTAGCGAAATTTACGGAAGATTCTTTAATGTTATCTTCCATGAACCCGTTCATGGCATCCTGGTGGATCAACCGTTCCACCCAACGGATAGCGAAATCCGGGATCTTTTTATATAATTTCGGATTTTTATCTTTTAATGCTGCCTCAACGTTTAAGAACATTTTTAATACAAAGTTATTACTGTTTAGCTAACCATAAATTAGGATTGAGATGAGAGTTATTTTTCCAAACTTCGAAATGGAGTTCACACCCGGAAGAATTCTGGGGTTTGCTGACAGTGGCTAAGGCCTGCTTGGTTTTAACCTTATCGCCCTTTTTTACTAATACATTGCTCAAGTTCTGGTATACGGTAAGATACTCCCCGTGACGTACCATCAGTACTTTGGTACCGAGAACATCTAATACGCCCGTTACTTCTCCGTCAAATACACTTCTTACCGTAGTACCTTCTTCTACGAGAATGTCAATTCCCCGGTTTTCAATTTGAACCGACGGAACATCAGGATGGGGATAATTACCGAAATCTCCGGTTTTTACTCCTTTGGCAACCGGCCATGGTAATTTTCCCCGGTTGTTTACGAAGGAATTACTCAAAACTTTTTCTTCAGGAGTAAGGGTAATTTCCATTTTGGATTTTCCCGTGCCGGCGGTGGCTGTGCCTGCCGTTTTTGCGTCTTTGGCTTTTTTAGCATTGGCAGCGGCTATTTCAGCCTGTATCGCTTTCTTTATGGCCGCATCCAGTTCATTTCTTTTCTTTTGCTTGGCGTTAAGTTCACTGGCCAGTACTTTTTCTTTTTTCTTAAGTTCTTCCGTGGCTTTCGTTTTGGCATTCCGGTCTATCTCCAGTTTTTTGACCTCCCTTTCTTTTCCGTCCAGTAATGCTAATTTTTCTTCTTTGAAAAGAAGTATCTCATTATTTTTTTTCTCGATCTCTGCTTTCGTCTGGGCGATCAACTCTACCTGATGTTTTACGTTATCGGCGAATAGCGTATAATATTTAAATCTTCGGAACATTTGGGCAAAGTCTTCCGAAGCCAGTAAGAAAGTGATCTTATCGATCATTTTCCTGTTTTTGTATGCCAGATAAACTACCCGGGAATAATCTGATTTCATGTATTCCAGTTTCCTGTCCAACGATTGGGATAACTTAATATTGAGATCCAGTTCTTCCTCCAAAGAGAATATTTCATTATTCAGGGCCGTGATCAATTCCTCACGGTTGGCAATCTGTTTCCTTAGCACCGTGAGTTGTTGAAGCGAATTGTCTTTATTTTTTTTCGTCTGGTTCAATAATTTGGTCGTATTGGCTATTTCCGCCTCAATTTTTTTCTTGTTATTTTTCAACTCGTCACTTTTTTTGGATTGGGCCAAAAGAACGGAAGAAGAAAACAGAATGACGGATAATAAAAAAATAAATTTTTTCATGATTATGCTCAACTAGATTATATAACCCCGCATGACGGAATAATCATGCAAAGATACATTACTAAACACGCTGATGCTCCGGACACTCATACGAATTATACACAACAGATTGTGGAAATAAGATAATACGGTGATTAAAATAACGAATTAAAAATCTGTATAATAAAATTATGATTATATTTGCACCCCAAATTTTACTAGTGTGGAACTGAAGCGAAAAAGGGATGAATTCAAACTCCGTATAGCGGGCATAAGCCTTGGAAATCACCAGTTTTCAATAACTTGTGATAAAGAGTTCTTTGATATGGCCGGGATTTCCGAGATACTGGACGGTGCATTGGATTTGCAAATTAATATGGAAAAAACTGAAACCATGTTAACGCTTTCCTTTGACTTTAAAGGACAGGTAATGGCTCCCTGTGACCGTTGCCTGGATCCGGTGGAAGTGCCTTTGAATTTCCGGGAATCGCTTATCGTAAAATTTGCCTCTCTGACGGAAGAAGCGGAAAATGAGGATGATATGGTATGGGTAATCCCTGAGAACGAGTATGAATTGGACGTGTTCCATTTGGTTTACGAGTCTATCATACTGGCTTTACCCTCTAAGATCGTCCATGATGATACAGAGTCAGGAGATCCGGGTTGCAATCCGGAAGTGATGAAACAATTGGAAGAGTTATCCCGGAAAGAGGATATTGAAGATCCGCGCTGGGAAGCCCTCAAAAAAATAGAATTAGATAAACCCGATAAAAATTAATAGCTATGCCGAATCCAAAAAGACGCCACTCCTCAACCAGGAGAGACAAAAGAAGATCTCACGATTTTATGGTTGCTCCTCAACTGACCGTATGTAACCATTGCGGTGCTGCAATCCTGACCCACAGAATATGTCCGGAATGCGGTTATTACAGGGGAAAACAGGCTATCGAAATTTCCGGAACGGAATTGAAATAGTGATTTCCGGTTTTTTGGTATCAACTAACAGGTGATGTATTTTACATGATCTGTTTCTTTATTTTATGATATGAACCTTATATTCGCCACCCACAACCAGCATAAAACGGATGAGGTCCGGGCTATGGTAGGTAAACGTTTTACCATCCTGAACCTGAAAGATATCGGAAGTTTCGAAGAAATACCTGAAACTGCCGATACCCTGCAAGGCAATGCTTTACTGAAAGCCCGGTATGTATACGATAAATTCGGAATGGATTGTTTCGCCGATGATACAGGCTTGGAAGTGGAGGCGCTTGATGGACGTCCCGGCGTTTTTTCCGCCCGCTACGCCGGCGAAAGTTGTTCTTTTCAGGATAATATCCGCAAACTACTCATGGAAATGGAGGGCGTCGAAAACAGGAAAGCCTCTTTTATTACGGTAGTTGCCTTGATATTAAAAGGAGAAGAGTTCCTGTTCCAGGGTAAAATAGAAGGCGAAATCACAACCGGACAACACGGTTCCCAGGGATTTGGTTATGATTCTGTTTTCCGGCCCACGGGTTTCGACCGGACTTTTGCCGAGCTTGGAGATGACGAGAAAAATAAAATCAGTCATAGGGCTGTCGCTATCAATCAGTTATTACAATTTCTCCACAAAAGCTGATTTTTCCGCACAATTTTAATTTATTTAAGGTAGTTATTATTAATAATCACCTTAAATTTACCAGCCATGTTACCTAAAAAATCCCCTAAAGGAGATCTCGAAAGGAAAAAAATATCTTTCGGGCTCATCGGAATCGTTCTTGTACTTGGGCTAGTGTATGTCGGATTTGAGTTGTTCGCCACCCAGGAATCCAAAGCAAACATCCGTATGATTTCGGATGAATTTATCCTGATAGAAGAAACCGCGCCTGTTACGGACAGAACCCCGCCACCGCCTCCGGCGCCGGTCGACAGGAACGAATATGTTTTGAACCAGGTTGAAAAGATGGTAAAAGAGTCGATAGATATAAGTTCCATCTTCGGGATTGATTTTAACGAAAATGACAGGATTGCAGAGATTGTTGAGGTGGACCTGATGCCTGAATCTCCTGCACCGCCTCCGGATCCGGTTCCGTATGCGGAGGAAATGCCGGAATTTATCGGGGGAGAAGCTGCGTTATACCATTTTCTCAATAGCCATCTTATATATCCGAAAAGAGCTTTTGAGAATAACATATACGGAACGGTTGTGGTTGAATTTGTAGTGGAAAGAGACGGAAGCGTAAGTAACGTGACTCCAATAATCGGAATCCACCCCGATTTGGATGCCGAAGCCGTCAGGGTCGTGAAATTACTTCCCAGGTTTAAACCGGGTAAAGCAAATCATAAACCGGTAAGGGTTTTATACAGAATACCGGTAAAATTTATCATGCAGTAAACGATTTATCTTGTATAGCGTTATATCCGGGATAGATCATCCATTTTATTATCTTTGTCGTTGAAATTCGGAGAATATGAAATATTTAGGACCTCATGTCAGTGCGGCCGGCGGCGTGGAAAATGCCCCGGTCAATGCACATCAGGTAGGAGCTAACGCTTTTGCCCTTTTTACAAAAAACCAGCGTCAATGGGCTGCTCCTCCGCTCACTGCCAAAAGTATCGGACAGTTTAAAAAAAATTGTGATCAATATTCTTTTTCCGCCAGGTATATTTTACCTCATGACAGTTACCTGATCAATTTAGGGCATCCGGAAACCGAAGCCCGGGAAAAAGCCCGTAACGCTTTCTTAAATGAAATGCAACGGTGCGAACAACTGGGACTGGAGTTGCTTAATTTTCATCCGGGAAGTCACCTCAACCAGATTCCGGTTGAAAAATGTCTTGACCTGATCGCGGAAAGTATTAATATTGCCTTGGATAAGACTGCCGGCGTTACGGCCGTTATCGAGAATACGGCAGGGCAGGGTTCCAATGTCGGATTTAAATTTGAACACATGGCGCATATTATTGATAAAGTAGAGGATAAAACCAGGGTAGGCGTATGTATCGATACCTGCCATGCTTATTCCGCAGGTTATGATATTAAAACAGAAACCGGTTATGCCGGGACTTTTAAAGGTTTTGATGATATTATCGGGAAACATTACCTGAAAGCCATCCATTTGAACGATACGAAAAAACCATTGGGAAGCAGGGTCGACCGCCATGAAAGTATCGGGGAAGGTTTACTGGGTATGGATTTTTTCAGGAGATTTATGCAGGATCCCCGGTTTGATGATATGCCTCTTATTTTAGAGACACCAGACCCGGCAAAATGGGCTTATGAAATCGAATTATTAAAAGGATTTGAAGGATAATTTTTTGATTATGTAATAAATTAAAAATATTCTTGTAAATTTGCATCTACTAAAAGAGACGGGAAAGATTTACCATTCTTTCCTTAACAGGATGATAAGAATATCAAAATTATATAAATCAAATAATTAGCGCATGAGAAAATTGATCTTACTTTTTGGGATTATCATAACCCCACTCTTTACCTTTGCCAGTGAAGCGGATTTGATTTTACCTAATTTTAAGGATATTACTTTTTTTAATGGTTCTTTAACAGGATGGTCTTTATTGATGTGGGGGTCTATCCTGGTAGTGTTAGGCTTATTGTTCGGTCTCTATCAGGCCATCAGGATCAGGAAATTCCCCACGCATTATTCTATGCGCAATGTGGCGGAAACCATTTACCAGACTTGTAAAACATATTTATTGCAGCAGGGAAAATTCCTGCTTATTTTATTTGTAATTATCGGAGCGGTTATCGTTTTTTATTTTGGATTCCTGAACGGGAAATCATTTTCGGATGTACTCATCATATTACTGTGGACCATATTGGGTATTCTCGGTTCTTATGCGGTGGCATGGTTCGGGATCAGAATTAATACTTTGGCCAATTGCCGGACTTCGTTCGCCTCGCTGAGGGGAAAGCCTTGGAAAGTAGTGGCCATTCCTTTACAATCAGGGATGAGCGTAGGGTTGCTCCTCATCACGATAGAGCTTATCCTTATGCTAATCATACTTTTATTAGTCCCTTCACACCTGGCAGGCGCCTGTTTAATAGGCTTTGCTATCGGCGAGTCCCTTGGGGCCAGCGCCCTGAGAATTGCCGGAGGAATTTTTACCAAAATCGCAGATATTGGATCCGACCTGATGAAAGTGATTTTCAATATAGGGGAAGATGATCCCAGGAATCCCGGTGTTATCGCGGATTGTACGGGAGATAACGCAGGCGATAGTATCGGGCCCACGGCTGACGGTTTTGAAACTTACGGCGTGACCGGTGTCGCCCTGATCTCATTTATCGTACTGGCCGTGATCGGTTTTGAAGGTTCGGTAGCGGTACAGGCTTTACTGATTACCTGGATTTTTGCGATGAGGATATTGATGGTCGTTACTTCCGTGATCTCCTACTGGATCAATAATCTGTTCTCAAAATGGAAATATACGGATGCTTCCGATTTTAATTTCGAAACTCCTCTTACTTCTTTGGTGTGGTTGAGCTCGGTTATTTCCGTGATTGCGACTTATGCCATAAGCTATTTACTGCTATCCAATAATTCTGTAGTAGAAGTTTACGGAACGGATTTATGGTGGCGCCTTGCTTCCATTATCAGTCTCGGTACACTGGCGGCTGCCATTATTCCGGAATTTACCAAGGCTTTTACCAGTTCCAGGTCACGCCATGTACAGGAAGTGGTGACGGCTTCCCGACAGGGAGGCGCGTGCCTGAATATTCTATCAGGAATGGTAGCCGGTAATTTCAGCGCTTTTTGGAAAGGATTGGTGATGGTGGGACTTATGTTTGTCGCTTTCCTTTTTTCCACCAACGGGATGATGATCTTCGGGGAATACGCTTCCATATTCGCTTTCGGCCTGGTGGCTTTCGGCTTTTTAGGAATGGGACCCGTTACCATTGCCGTAGACAGTTACGGGCCTGTGACCGACAATGCGCAATCCGTTTTCGAACTTTCAAAAATAGAACATATTCCCGCTATTAAATCGGAAATCGAACATGAATACGGATTTGTTCCGGATTTCGAAAGAGGGAAATATTTCCTGGAAGCCAATGACGGGGCGGGCAATACTTTCAAAGCCACAGCCAAGCCCGTGCTTATCGGAACGGCAGTGGTGGGCGCTACGACTATGATTTTCGCCATTATTCTGTTATTGAAGAATTTCGGATTGTTGCATCTTTCTTTAACCGATGCGCCCGTATTGATGGGACTGATTACGGGAGGAGCGGTTATTTACTGGTTCAGCGGAGCCTCCATGCAGGCTGTAACTACCGGGGCTTTCAGGGCGGTGAGCTTTATCAAAAAGAATTTGAATCTCAATAAAACGGAAGCGGATATTAATGATTCGAAAACAGTGGTGAAAATCTGTACGCAATACGCCCAGTATGGCATGTGGAATATTTTTATCGTGATCTTCAGCCTTACCCTGGCTTTCGCTTTTTTCGATCCTAATTTCTTTGTGGCTTACCTGATTTCCATAGCTGTATTCGGTTTGTTCCAGGCCATGTATATGGCGAATGCGGGCGGCGCCTGGGATAATGCCAAAAAGGTGGTTGAGGTCGATCTTAAAGAGAAAAATACGGAGTTACATGCTGCTACCGTTATTGGAGACACAGTAGGAGATCCCTATAAAGATACCTGCTCGGTGGCGATGAATCCGATCATCAAATTTTCTACGCTTTTCGGTATGCTGGCGGTAGAAATTGCCATCCATATGAAATTGAAGGCACAGGGAATGATCGACAATGCCAATAATTATATCGGGGATAATCCCGAATTGATGGCTCAGGCTACCCGTACTTTCGATTATACGCCGATCATCGGAATTATATTTTTTATTGTAGGCCTTATTTTTGTTTACCGTTCATTTTATGGCATGCGAATCAAAGTACCCAATGAATAATTTCCAAAAAATTTCACCCGCACTTTTTATCGTGTATATCCTTTTACTGGCCGTTACGGTTTCCTGTACGGGGAAAACAGAATACCATGCTCCCAAACCTCAGGGCTACTTCCGGATCGATTTGCCGGAACATCAATATCAGGTATGGGATAGCGTTTTACCTTTTTCGTTCGCTTATTCTAAATGGGCGGAATGTGATTTTGAAGTTAAGGAAGATGGTAAATATTGGGTCAATGTCGCATATCCTACACTTCACGCGACTTTTAACATGACTTATTTCCCTTTGCATGATGATCTCAGGGAGTTGGCCATAGCGGAAGAGAAAATGATTTTTTTCCATGTGGATAAAGGGAAAGCCGATGATATCCAGTTTTACTATGTTAGTGATCCGGAACAAAAAGTTTACGGCAGGATTTATGATATCCTGGGCAAAGGCGCTGCCACACCTTTGCAATTCTGGGTAACCGACAGCGTTTCCCATTATTTACGGGCTTCCCTATATTTTAATTTTCCGCCTAATAACGATTCTTTACAACCCGTAATCGAATATCTTAGGGATGATGCTCTGGAATTGGTCAACACAATTAAGTGGAAATAATAATTTCGACCCGGTTTGCGATATATTATTGTATTTTTGTTTGATCAAAACTAAGTGATATTCCGTATAAATTATGACCGTTAATAAAAGAAAGAAAATCATTTTCTTTAGTCTGGGTATACTCCTGCTTGCAGGTGTGGTTTTTTTAATTATCCATCTCACAACTTCCCCGAAGCCTGTAAGAAAATTCAAGGTCCGTACCACCCAGCTCACCCCGATTCGTAACAGAATCCATATCGATATCCGGCGGTATGAGAAAGACCTCTTTAATCTGGACCTGGATAATCTGCCCAAAGAGATAGAAAGAATATCCGCACGCTATCCTGATGAACTGATCCAGAAAGGTATCTGGAATGATCCTCAAATGATGGCCCGGCTCAAAGCATATCTTGAAGATCCTGTTATCCGTGATATATACGACGAAGTGATGAAAGTATATCCCGACCTCGACGAATTAACCGTGGAACTGGGAGATGCTCTCACCTATTACAGATATTACTATCCCGATGCGGAAATTCCCGCTTTCTATACGTTAGTGCCCGGTATTGATTTTACTTCGCCTACCGTTTTCGGTGTGGACAGTAATATTTTTATTAATCTCGACATGTATCTTGGTCCGGATTATAAATATTATAGTCAATACGGTATCCCGAAATATATCAGTGCCCGGTATGACGGTAAATACATAGCCATCGATTGTTTCAAAAAAGCATTGGTATATAAATATTTACCGCAGGATACCAAATTTACCTTACTGGAAAATATGATTTATGAAGGTAAAAAACTTTATTTTACTGAATTGATGTTCCCTAAAAGAAATGAAGAGGATATTATAGGCTATCCCGGGGATAAGTTTGATTGGGCCGTAAAACACCAATATGATATATGGAATTACCTGGTGGGTAAAAACGAACTTTTTTCCAAAGGTGAAAAAGAGCTTACGGCTTATATCCGGGAAGCTCCTTTTACCAAGGTTTTCGGTAATACTTCTCCAGGACGTTTAGGTATTTTTATAGGATGGAAAATTGTACAGTCCTATATGGAAAATAATCCCGATATCACTTTACAGGAACTAATGGGTAATACCGATGCCCGTTTGATCCTGAATCAATCCCAATATAAACCTTCTGCAAGATAATTTTTTATTTATTAAATAATATATTTTTATTAACAATTGTAATTGGTATTTATTTTTGATTTATATTTGTATCGAAAATTTAAAACAACTAATTATGTCTGGAGTAAACAAAGTAATTCTCATCGGTCGTCTCGGGAAAGACCCGGAAATCAGAACTTTTGAAAACGGAGCCAAAAAAGCTTCCTTCACATTAGCCACCTCAGAAACCTATAAAGACAGGGAAGGGAACAGGGTTGAACAAACGGAGTGGCACAATATTATTTGCTGGCGAAATCTGGCGGATATAGCCGAAAGATATCTGTTAAAAGGAAAGCTTATTTATCTGGAAGGGAAATTGAGAACCCGGAACTGGGAAGATAACGGGATCAAAAAATATGTTACTGAAATTGAAGCCAATACATTTACGATGTTAGGTAGTAAGAACGAAGAAGGAGAGAGGTCAACCGAAAGAAAGATAGAAAGTTTCCCAGCTTCCCCGGCTGCCGAACCGGATTTTCCGGATATACCTGAATCAGACGATCTTCCATTTTAAGGAGTTCAGAAAAATAAATAAATCCGGATATGGTCTGTAATACATGGGCATACCCGGATTTTTTATTTACTAATTGCTGATAAAGTTTTCAAAAGATCCTTTTCTTTATGCTATTTCCACTTTACTTTTTCCATTGGCTAATTTCACCACTCTGATCTGGGTCGGGATTCTTTCGGTCATTTCGCTCACGTGTGAAATAACACCGATCTTACGACCCTGGGTTTGAAGATTTTCAAGGGCATCCATGGCGATTCCCAGTGTATCCGCATCTAATGAACCGAAACCTTCATCGATAAATAAAGACTCGATTTTCATACGATTGGAGGAGAGGGAAGATAATCCGAGGGCTAAGGATAAGGAAACCAGAAAAGATTCGCCGCCGGATAATGAATGCACTGTACGTGCCTCGTCCAGCATATCATGGTCGATTACCTGTAACGCCAGCGTACCGGGTATTTTTTCCAATTCATATCTTTTTGTCAGTCTTTCAAGATGTTGATTGGCATATCCCAGTAAAATATCCAGGGTATATCCCTGCGCTATGGTTTTGAACTTCCCACCGTCGGCAGAGCCCAGCAGATGATTTAGCTTTTGCCAGTTTTCACATAATTGTTGTTTCTCCGAAAACTCTTTTTCATACAGTTGTACCTGTTTTTTCCCGGCTTCCTGGGTAGCCAACCTGATCTCGATACTCGTAATCTCATGTTTTACTATTTTTTCTTGTTCGAGCAGCTCATTATATTCTTCAGTCAACAGTTCCCGGTTTTCTTCCCCAGAAGGTTTATCGGGTAATTGATGATGATTCTCCAGACGGGAATTTCTTTCTTTTAAGGTCGTGGTCAGGGTCAATTCCTGTTCGCGTAAGCCATTGAGGAACTCGGTTTCCTGCGATATCCATGCACGGGATTTTGTTACCAGTTCATGTAGTTTTTCCGAAGAAATTTCTCCCTGATGGTTATTCATCCAAGTCTGCAGCTGACTATCCAATGCGATAATTTGCTGATCACACAGTTTTAAGTCGTGGTTGAGCTGGGAGATAATACCTGCCGTACCGGCTTTCCGGCTTTCAATTTTTTCTTTACCTGATCTTAATTCTTCGTACTGATTGGTATAGGTTTGTTTTTGCCGTTGGTAGTTTGATTCGATATCCTCCACTTTCCTCCCTTTCAGTAATAATTGCCTTTTTTCCATCAAACTATTTAGTGAAACTTTGTAATTATCTGAAAGGATTTTTCTGCGGTTAAATTCAATTTCGCTTTCCCGGAATTTTTTTTCTTCCGCTTCTTTTTTGATTTTAAGATTTTCTAATAACTGGATCTGTGCATCATATAATTCTTTATTCCTGCTCCATTCCAAAGAAAGGCCCGTTAACTTTTTCCGGATCACTCCATTTAAAACCTGTTCTTCCCATTGTGGGATGTGACTTAGGAATTCTCCTGCCTTTTTGATCGCATTTTTATGCTGGGATTTATAGTTTTGAATCAGCGTTTCCAATTGTATGATTTCCTGCCGTGTGATCTCGTTTTTTTGCTTGCATAACAGGATCTCTTCTGCGATCTTCTTTTTAGATTTTTCTAATTCGCCTTCATCGATATTGACTTTAGAAATATGCTCGTTTTCGTGCAATACCGGGTGATGAAGACTTCCACACACCGGGCATGGTTTCCCGTTTTCCAGTTTTTCACGCCAGTGAACTATTTCACCGGGTAGAATTTGATTTAGTCTTTCCGCTTCATTTTCAAGCAGGTCGAGTTTATTTTCCAGTGTTTGGAGTAACGCTATGTTTCCATTCAGACTTTCGGAGGTTTTTATTTGTTGCTCACGGGTATGCTTTGCATCATCCAGAAAACTGATAATTAAATCGATATGGGGAATCATGTCCCGGTAAACTTCCCTGTCTGCGAACCATTTCGATAACAATTCCCGTTTTTCCCCGGTTTCGGATTCCTGCTTCCTTATTAATTCGATGTTTTTTTCCGATTGTCGTCTTATTTCAGTTTGAAGAGCCAGTTCTTTTTCCGCTTCAGTCACTCTTTCCCCGGCCGATACGATCTGGAAGTCACATTCCCTGGCTTTGTCTATGTCGGGTTTTAAGGATTCATACCGCGAATTGATCTCATCCAGCATGGTTTTTACCGAACCCAGTTCTTTATCCTGTTCCTCTATATTTTGCAGTATGTTTTTTAATAATAACTGTTGTTCCGCTAATCTTTCCCGGATATTTTGTTGTTGTTTGCGGCGATTCAACATGTCTGCATATACCGGCTGTATTTCCTGCACTTTTGTCCATTGTTCTATATATTTAAAGCGGGGATGGGATTCGCTGATAATCTTTTTGGTTTGCGTAAGCTGCTCTTCCGCCCGGAGGATGTGGGATCTTAATTCTTCCTCCTGTTTTATCCATGCCGTTTTTTTTTCAATGGCGATCATCCTGTCTTTCAGGCCTGACTGTTCTTGTTCCAGTTCTCGTTTCCGATTAACTAATGAAATTACCTCTTCTTCGGGAAGTAGTTTCATATCGTTGATCTTCTGGCGGATGATCTCCAGCGCCTGTTCAGCTTCTTTGGTATTCCGGTATATTAAAGAAGATATCCGCGAATAAATAGCAGTTCCTGTAATTTTTTCCAGTAATTCTGCTTTTTCCTGCTGCTTTGCTTTCAAAAAAGTGGCGAAGTCTCCCTGTGCCAATAATACCGCCCGTGTGAACTGGTCAAAGGTAAGTCCGATTAATCCGGTGATCCGTTGAAGCAATTCTCTTTTTGTTCCCGGCTTTTCTATGGAAGAGGTCAGGTTTTCAAGCCTGATCTCCGTATTTTGAAGAGGAGCGTCAGCTTTTCCCCGCGCCCGCCTTACCATCCAGCGGGAACGGTAACGATCGCCGTTGAGGGCTATAAAATCTGTCTCCGCATATCCTTCGCTGCTTCCCCGGCGAAGAATATTACGGCTGTCTTTTTGGTTGATCGTTCTATCCTGTACGTCAGTGATCTGTATATTTTCTCCTGCTTTATAAGCGCGGGGAGTTTCATCAAACAACGCCAGGCATAATGCATCCAGTATAGTGGATTTGCCGGCTCCCGTATTTCCGGTAATGGCGAATATGCCGGCTGATTTCAGGGGCTCGGTCGTGAAATCTATTACGAATTCCTGTTCCAGGGAAGCCAGGTTTTTTCCTCTTATGGCTAATATCTTCATAATTCAACATCCCTTATTACATGTAATAACAACTTCCTGAGATTTTCCGGCATCGGATCACCATAGCGGTCCAGATACACATCTTCGGCCATTTTCAAAGGGGTCATCGCCTGGAGTTCTTCATAGGTTATGCTTTCCGTTTCATGATTACTTTTTCCGGGTGCGAACGAGACAATACGTGTTAAACGGACTGCCTTTTCTTTTAACGCTTCCTCGATCCGGTAACGTAAAGCAGGCTCCGGACCGGTAACGGATACTTTTAGTTCCAAATATGGCGAACGGCTGTCTGCAGGACCGTCGGGTAAAGTCGCGATTTCCTGTAAAACCGCAGACAACGGTTGCGGCCGGTCGGGAATACTCAAAAGACTCACCGGAGGAACGAAAACCAGTCTTTCTATTTTGTCCAGGTCATTGTCCTTTAACGTGATCTTGTTGATCCCTTGCTTATAATTTTTTTCGGCAAATGACATGGGAAGGGGACTACCGGCATATCGTACATGTTCGCGACCGGATACCCTCTGGGCTTTATGGAGGTGACCCAAAGCCGTATATTTGATCTCCCGTCTGTCGAAAGCTTCGGGAGATACGGATTCCAATCCTCCGATAACGGTTCGTTCGGAGCGGTCGTTCTCAGAGATTTCCGATCCGGTGGCCTGCAGATGTCCCATCGCTATAACCGGCTGACCGGTTTTCCTAATTTTGTCGAGTTCTCTACAGCAAGCCTCATAGCTTGCGGCAACGCACTGGCTGTAAGTTTCTGCAGATGGATAATCTCCCTGACGTAAGTAAGGGACCGCAATACACCATGCTGCTATTTGTCCGTCTTTTTTTAACGGAACCAGTAACGATTCCCAAATTATTTCTCCGGCATTATTTCGTTTTACAGATCCTTTCACAGAAATATTCATTTCCCGGAACAACGGGTCGGGAGCTTCGAGGCGTGCGGCGGAATCGTGGTTGCCGGCAATCATCACCACCTGCAGTTCAGGCATTTCCCCGGTAATTTCTTTCAATAACCTGTAAAATATTTTTTGGGATTCAGCCGAAGGGTTCGGACTGTCAAATACGTCGCCGGCGATCAGTAAGGCATCAGGCCTGTGTTCCCGGATTTCCGTTTTTAACCATTCGAAGAAAACCAGATGCTCTTCTTTACGATCATATCCGAAAAAATGTTGTCCTATGTGCCAGTCCGCTGTGTGAAAAAGAATCATCGTGCCATAAAGTTAGTCAGAAGCCTGTGAGACATTATTATCAGGTTAAATACCAGAAATTTATTCTTCTTTGTGGAAGAATACAAATATACGAAAAGACTTCCGAAAACAGGAAAAATTTATCGGAATTTAATTGCCTCCAACTTCCATTCATGCGTTAAAACCAGCCTAAAGCAGCATGAAAACTTAATAGAAAGCGTCGATTATATGTGGGCAAAAGTTAGACAAAAACCTCACATAGCAGTTCTTTTTACTTCATGTTTATTTTATGCCGTCTAAGCCGTTTTAATGGGCTATATATCAAACTGGTGAAAAACTTTGGCAATGACGGTCCAACCTTTATCAAGTTTAATAAACGATAGATAGTCGTTGCAATCAGATCCCACAGCATCCCTCTCGAGGACAATTCGTACTATGGCGGTGGTTGGAGTTATGTCGAGTACGTCGATATGGGAAACGATTTCAGGAGATTTACCATAGTTTTTAATGAAGTCCGCAGTCGGATCGCTGGCTCCACCCATAAGCTGACCGTTGACAGTACCATAAGTTACACAATCTTTATGGAATACATGCGCCAACATTTCAACACTACCGATTCTTAATGCTTCAATGTATTTAGCGGCTAATTCCACAACGGCATTATATTCTTCAGCCGGCACCGTTCTTTGGTTCATAATTTATTCTTTTTATTAAATGTGTTAATTCAAATATGTCTGCAAAAGTAATATTAAACTTTAATTGAAAATATAAAATTGGTTTACATCTTATGTAGAATAGCGTGGGTAGGAGTTTATTATAATACGATAAAAGCCAGTATATTTGTACACTGAATACCTATTGTCATTGTCCTTTTCATGCTGGATTCTTTTAAGAATCTTAATCTCCGGTTATCACAAATAACCGAAAAAATAGCAAAACCGATTTTTATAGGAGATATTCTTTTTATTTTCTTTGGGATTATAGTGAAGTTTTTCAAGAACCGCGAAATCGCTTAGTCCATTTTAATCATACTTGATGCTGTTTAGCCTCTATGGGTTGAGGAAACATTGTGAAATCAGATGGAGGAGAGGAATCCTTTATTATAAATTTAATCAAACGGATCAGATGTTTTCCGCTATAAACGGAATATGGGAAATGAAATGATTACCTTTGCCCGCTTAAATTGTGAAAAAAATAAATGATATCCGATCATAAAAAGTTAGGTTATTCCCAGGGTATTCTTTATGCCGTGGGATGTTATGTAGCCTGGGGACTTTTTCCTCTTTTCTGGAAATCCATAACGGGTGTTCCGGCCGTAAACGTACTGGCTCATCGTATCGTATGGTCTTTCGTATTTCTCTTTGTCTGGGTATTTTTTACTAACCGGCATACATTCATCAGCTATCTTAAGCAGCCCAAACTTTTGTTGAGGCTTGGTCTGGCCGGCTTTGTAATCAGTGCTAACTGGGGTATATATATTTATGCCGTAGGAACTAATCATATCGTTGAAGCAGGTTTAGGTTATTATATCAATCCCTTGGTTAATGTACTGTTAGGATATGTATTTTTAAAAGAACGACTGGCCCCGATGCAGAAAGCGGCCGTGGTACTGGCGCTCATCGGTGTTACCTATTTTACGATTAGTTACGGTAAATTTCCCTGGATATCGCTACTTCTGGCCGGTTCTTTCGGTTTATATGGTTTATTGAAAAAGAAGCTTAATCTTGAGTCTATGCCCGCCCTTACGGTAGAAACCATGATGGTTTTTCCTTTTGCTTTAGCTTTTCTGCTTTATACGGCAGGAACCAATGCGGCAACTCCTTTTTTTCCGCCCTCTGCAATAACCAGCTTATTATTAGTAGTAAGCGGTATGGTTACCGCGATTCCTCTTTTCTGGTTCGGAAAATCCGCCCGGGTTATTCCGTTATCCACATTGGGTTTTATTCAGTATTTAAGTCCTACGCTTCAACTGCTTCTCGGGATATTTGTGTATGGCGAAACCTTTGGGAAAGAATATCTGATCTGTTTTGCTTTTGTTTGGGCAGGATTGATTTTGTATACCATTAGTATCCTCAGGGGGAAAAGAGTGATAACGGGTAAATAGGGAATCTGTTTTTTTGTTTTTATCAGGATTGCAAACTCTTGAGTTTTGAATTGCGAGATAAAGGTCTACATTTATTCGGATGCTTTGGAAGTCAAATGGACTGTTGGGAAAAGCCGGTGAAGGTCCAAGAAAATAATTGTATTCTATTTCAACCTGAATGATAAAGAAAAAACAAGGCCGAACAAAGATGCTATAACCTCGATTACGATCCTTAACAATCTGTGATTCATTTCTTTTACCGGAATATTATTATCCAAAATATTCGGATGACCTTTATCACTAAAAAAACTAAATCGTGATGTATGGCTGAACCAGTATGTAATATTGATTGTTAAAAAAATTATAATATAAACTTTAAAATATCAAAATATGAAATACTTAAAAATTATATTAACGGGATTATTATCTTTTCTTTTTGTATCTGCATTTGCATTTTGCAATAACAAAACACCCATGAAACGGCAGGATCCAAACAGGCCACCTGTGGAAAATAAAAAGCCGAATACGGACTATAAACCGGCATTCGAAGGGCAAACAAGAATCGCGGGTGTGAAAACCACTACTCCTTATGAAGTCACGGTTATTACGGACAAACTTTCTAAGCCATGGGCGGTAAGCACTCTTCCTGACGGCAGGTTGGTGATAACCGAAAAAGAAGGAACATTACGCATTGTCACCACTAACGGTCAGCTTAGCGATCCCATTACAGGATTTCCCGAAGTAGACGACCGGCAGCAGGGAGGATTGTTGGATGTAGCTCCCGCACCGGATTTTGAGACAAGCCGTATGCTCTATTTTACTTTTGCGGAAAAAATGCCTGAGGGTTCACTCACGGCGGTGGGAAAAGGAAGACTCTCTGCCAATGAGAAACAAATCGAAAATTTTCATATTATTTACAGGGCTATACCATATTACGACAATAGTATGCACTTTGGAAGCCGTATTCTTTTCGATAATAATGGAAATATTTTCGTATCTACCGGAGAACGTTCCGATATGGAAACCAGACATAAAGCCGAACTGCTTGATAACGGATATGGTAAAGTATTTCACATTACACCTGACGGAGAACCGGTAGCCTCAAACCCTTTTATCAATAACCGGAATGCACTTCCCGAAATTTATTCTTACGGACATAGAAATCCGCAGGGATTGGCTATTCATCCCGTTAGCCGGGAACTTTGGATGTCGGAAATGGGACCTCGCGGAGGCGATGAACTTAATTTAATAAAACCCGGCCGGAATTACGGCTGGCCTACTATAACTTACGGAATCGAATATAACGGAAAAACAATAGGGGATGGGATTACACAAAAACAAGGACTCGAGCAACCCGTATATTACTGGGATCCGGTCCTCTCGCCGAGCGGTATGACCTTCTATACTTCCAATGTTATTCCCGAATGGCAAAATAACTTGTTTATAGGAGGACTGAGCAGTAAGCATATCGCCCGTATTGTATTGAGGGATAATAAAGTAATCGGGGAGGAAAGATTGCTGGAAAATGAAAATCAGCGTTTTCGTGATATAGCCGAAGGGAATGACGGAGCACTATACGCTGTAACCGACGAAGGAAGATTATACAGGATAGCTAAAAAATAAATTTACCGCTAATTATCCATCTTTGTATGATTGATACAGGATGGAGAATTCAGGATTAAATATCCTCATTAAATGACCCGGGATCATTCCGGATAATTATAACTGTTTCTTAGCGGTTGATAATTACTGGCAAACTTCATCGAATTTGGCCAGTAATTTTTTATTGAAGTCCAGCGGTATTAACCGGTCTTCAATCACATCATATTCGTAAAGTTGTTTTTCGGAAGGATTGAAAATGAACGTAGCGATCTCCACGGTCCTGTCGGGATAATTTTCATGTAAAAGTAATTCGTAATTTCCCGTACTGTTATCGTCAGGATTTATAACGGTAATGCCAAAGGAAGTACCGCCGTTTTTGATGATCGTAGCCTCCAGTCCGTTGGTTTTCTCTAAATAAAGGGGAGAAGTGGTTAAGATCTCCATGACCACTGCCGTACAAGGGTTTCCACTGGATTCATTCTGATTTTTCTTGGATTTATTCTGACATGAGCCAAATAAAATAATCGTCAGGATAAATAAAGCGCAACAGGATTTTTTCATAATAATTTTTTTTAATGATTGATCGGTTATATTCTGGTTCATGATGTAAATTCCACTACGGAGAAAGGTTTTCCATGCTGGTCGTTCAAAGATACTACATGTCTTTTATGATCAGTATATATTTCAGGATAAATAATATTACCATAACCGGCCGGGATCTTGTATTCCACCCTCATCCTTTTAGTTTTGAAATCCATAGGAAGATATTCATAGGCCATCATCACATATTTGGAGTTATTAACGTGGTTAAAATTATCCAGATGAGATTTCAGTACATGGATGCCGAGAAGTTTTTGTGGGATATTATCCGGAATTTCAATTTTTCTGGACAGGTATTCCATATCAAATTTTTCCTCTATCAGGATCTCATTTACAATCCGGTCAGGTATTTGTGTGGGATTTCCGCTTTCCAGATCCACAAAGGCGCCCATGGCAAATGATACGACCCTCGGATTTCGTTTCTCATCATAGATTACGGTATTACGGCTCCCGAAAACCCGGTTAAGTTTCCATACCCAGGTTTTTACGGTAAGTTTTTCCCCGAGTAACGGCATATCTATAATGTCCATTTGCCTGGATACGACAAACATGGCCATATTTCTCCTCTCAAATTCTTCCACTATGCTTTTAACGGAATAAATCTGAAAATAGGAACAATCCTGCATAAAGTCAACCGCTGAGGTAAGATTGAGTTTACTTTCAGTGTCCACGTGGCTGGATGAAACCAATTTTTCTATTGCATACATAACATCAATCTTAAAGATCGAGATGCAAATGTATGCAAATTTACTTAACCGTCTCATCACCCGGTCTTACCTATAATATCAAGGTTAAAAAAGGTGTTTTTTGAAAATTATTATGGAAATATAAAATAATTATTTATTATATAAAATTTCCGAATATTAAGAATCAGAAATGTAATGTTTATGAATTAGAAATCCGGTTTCATACATTTTCTAAATTCTCTTCCGGAGGCGGGCTACCGGGAACCCTGACTGTTCACGGTATTTGGCCACTGTACGGCGGGCGATATGAAATCCTTTTTCCTGAAGCGCGGCACACAACTGATCATCGGTAAGCGGAGCGTTTTTATCTTCCTTTTCAATCAGGTCTCCGATAATGGTTTTCACTTTTCTGGATGAAATATCCTCACTACCTATTGATTCCGAAAAAAGATGCTTTAAAGGAATGATTCCGAAAGGAGTCTGGACATATTTACTATTTGAGACCCTTGAAATCGTGGATATATCCAACCCTACTTCTTCCGCAATATCTTTCAGGATCATAGGTTTGAGGTCCATATCATTTCCCGAAAGAAAGTAGGCATGTTGCTTTTGCATAATCGCCCACATGGTATTATATAAGGTCATCTCTCTTTGGGAAAGCGTATTGATAAAGTTCTGGGCATTTTCAACATTATCTTTGATGAATCGTTCCGCTTCCGCTCTTTTTTTGATGTTACGTTCCGTATTCAGATACGCATACTGATTCTTAAAATCACTGTTTATTTGTAAACGCGGAATATACTGGGTATTAAGATGCAATTGCAGCCGGTCTCCGTCAGCCGTAATAGTAAAATCGGGATTTATGTAAGAGAGCGCGTGTTCGTCACGGGATAAAGTAAACGCTGGACTCGGATCCAGTTTCTGTATTTCATGAAGCGCTTCTTTTAACTGGGATTCATTGATATGAAGCTGGTTCATAATCTTCTCATAATGTTTCTTGGAAAATTCTTCAAAACACTTGTCAATAATGGTCGCGGCAAGTATGGTCGCAGGAATTTGCTCGCATTTTTTTAATTGAAGGGAAAGGCATTCTTTAAGACTTCTTGCGCCTACGCCGGGAGGATCAAGTTGTTGGATACAGGAAGTAATGATGCGTTCTACTTCTTCCGGAGTCGTATAGATATTATAAGTCAGAAGAAGATCACTGGCGAACGTTTTGTTATCCTGGGTAAGGTAACCTGATTCGTCCAGGTTCCCTATCAGGTATTCCGCGATGGTCTTTTCCCTTTCCGATATATTTTGCATGGACAATTGGAAAAGAAGATCTTCCTGTAAAGAGAAATCATTCACCACGATGGTTTCTCTGGTATTTCCGTCCTGGGAACGGTTATTCATTGTCCCGTAATCGTAATTATATTGGTGCTCTTCCCGGTACTGATTATCGTCTTCATAATTTTCAGTTCCAAAAAAATCTTCATAATCATCATCTGGAATAACAGATTCGGAAGTAAGTTCCTTCACCTCATCATCATGGCTTGTTCCGGAACTTTCCTGTTCAAAATCATTTTCATGTTTTTCCGTATAGGAAACATCCGGTTCTATTTCTAGGGCGGGATTTTCTTCCAATGCTTTCCTGACCTCATCTTCTAAACGGTTGGTCGGCATCTCAAGTAATTTCATGAACTGGATCGTCTGAAGAGAGGTAGTCTGCTTTAATGCCTGCTTCTGCCTTAAAGATTGTCTTTGCGGAGCCATGTGTAGTTTTTTATTGCAAATGTACTTTTTTTATTCAAATTTTAAGTCCGGTTTTCAGCGTATTCCGGAATCTTTATTGTAAACTTATCGACAAATCAAATAATTTATTTTTCAAGTGATGATTACCTTAAAAAGCAATGTTTAATTGTCATTTTTCTTAGCCTTCCTCACCGATGATTGTCATCCTGATCGAAGCGAAGGATCCGTTTCCTGGTGGTTATTGATCTACTTTCTTTACCTGCATAAAGAAAGTAGCAAAGAAAGTGCATGGACCGCTCAATTTTGCTGCTAAAAATCTAAGAACCTTTGGCTAAACTGTAACAACTCCTCCCTACGGTCGTCAGACAGTTACAGTTCTTAACACCAAAGAGCCCTGATTTTTAACGCATTAAAATTTAAAGCGGCTCCTTTACCCGTTGGCTGAGACTTTCAAAGTCAAACGTGAATATAAAATCTCCTATAGTTGTCATCCTGAGCGAAGCGAAGGATCCGTTTCCTGGTGGTTATTGATCTACTTTCTTTACCTGCATA
>CALECM010000096.1 GCA_937949745.1 uncultured Bacteroidales bacterium
GTCGAATCTCTTTCAATTTAAGAAACAGGAATTTTTTAAAATTATTGGACTTTACACCGGAAGAGATCAAATTTTTGCTGACTTTATCAGCTGATCTGAAAAAAGCAAAATATGCCGGAACGGAACAGCCCACATTAAAAGGTAAAAATATTGTATTGTTGTTTGAAAAAGATTCGACCCGTACCCGTTGTTCCTTCGAGGTGGCCGCTTTAGACCAGGGCGCTCACGTTACTTACCTCGGACCCTCCGGATCACAAATGGGAAAAAAAGAATCTATGAAAGATACCGCCCGCGTATTAGGAAGAATCTATGACGGTATCGAATATCGCGGTTATGCGCAGGAAATCGTGGAAACTCTCGGAAAATACGCCGGAGTACCGGTATGGAACGGACTTACGACCGAATTCCACCCGACCCAGATCCTGGCTGATTTCCTTACCATGATGGAACACAGTGACAAACCTTTAAGCCAGGTTTCATTCTGTTATCTGGGAGATGCCCGCAATAATATGGGAAATTCCTTAATGGTCGGTGCCGCAAAAATGGGAATGGATTTCAGGGCTGCAGCACCCAAAGAATGTCAGCCTGATGAAGCTCTCGTAGCGGAATGCCAGAAAATAGCCAAACAAACCGGTGCTAAAATTACCATTACGGACGATGTTGCCAAAGCCGTAAAAGGTGTGGATTTCCTTTACACCGACGTATGGGTATCGATGGGAGAACCGGCGGAAGTTTGGGAAGAAAGAATCAAATTATTATCCCCGTACCAGGTAAATATGGACGTGGTTAAAAAAACCGGGAATCCCAATGTGAAATTCCTGCATTGTCTTCCTGCTTTCCACAACAGGGAAACTGCTGTAGGCGAAGATATTTTCCAAAAATTCGGTTTGGAATCTATGGAAGTGACGGAAGATGTATTCGAATCACCGATGTCTCTCGTATTTGACGAAGCCGAAAACCGCATCCATACCATCAAAGCGGTTATGGTAGCAACATTAGGCAACTAAAGTGAAATATTTCACGCTAATACTCTTATTGACAACCTTTACATCCGGCATTGTGTTTTCCCAACACAATGCCGATGATATTATCGGCTATTACTATGTAGTCGATCCTTTTACGGATGAAGCTTCTCAAATCTATATATCCCGGAATTCCTCAGGGGAATACGAAGGAAAAGTAACCTGGATAAATAACCCTGAAAAACAATCATTTATAGGACTTCTTTTTTTACAAGAACTCAAATATGATCCGGAAAAAAAGGAATGGAATAAGGGAAGCATCAAATATCCGGGTAAAAAAGGCAATTTCAGTGTTAACATGCACTTCCAGGACCATGAGACTTTGAAAGTACGCGGATACTGGGGAATGGCTATGCTGGGAAAAACCGTTTACTGGAAAAAAGAAAAAGAGCAAAGAAAATAAAATCGTCTTTTTCTTCCAAAAATCAGCTCAATACTTCAATAAAACGATTGACTTTCTGTAATCGCAACGGAGAATTCATTTTCGTAATACCAATATTTTTACTAAGCGAATGTTAATAAAGCATTTATTCCGACCAAAAAAGAGAGTATTATAACATTTTTTCGAGAAATTATTAAAATTAATTTATTTCATTCAATATATTCATCAATATCAGAATATAAATTTGAAATTCTTATTTTTGTACTGAAATTTAAAATTGCATTTGCTATTGTTTTGGTGTAAGAATACCGCAGATTTTCAACAGTCTCAAAACAATAAATGTAGTGCCTGCGGGTAGACGTGGGTTTTACTTTATTTGACTGTGGGTTAGCGGTACCTCTTATACGATAAAGTAACGACTCACGTTTTTTTATTGATTTCCAATAGTGAATGTCTTAAAAACTGACTATGGGAAATATGAAAAAAAACGCCTGAATATTCCACTGGAATTTTTCATTAAAAGATTGAGGGACCCGCGATGGGTTTTTATTTGTAGGAACTATATTGAACTACCATGAGCCGGTGAATTCCGGCTCTTCACTTTTTCAATATCTGCATTATAGGACTATCTAATACGAACAATTTCTATTATATCGAATTATTCCTGATACACCGGACACTGGCCCCGTTATTTTTATTCATGTCTTCAATGAGGATCACAGGGCAGCGGTAACGGATATGGGCAACTTTTCCCATCACGGTATTTCCGGAAAAGGAAGTCCAAAAGTAGGCATCTCCCTTAAGCTGATAAAAAATATCTGCGGAAGCGTTGTAATATCCGGCCGGTAAAGCTGAAAATCCGCTGTTGTTGTCAGCCGTATTATCATCCAGCCATTCACCGGGCTGACGTAAAGCATCCGTCCCGAAAGATATGAGTCCTTCGTAATCGGAAACCGTCGGCAACCGCCAGCCATTAGGACAGATACCCTGCACATAACCTGCCGGATCCACCTCACCCGATCTGGTAGCGGCATTCCAATCATACAATAATCCGTATTTCAATCTATTAAAAACCGTATCAGTATACATTGCAGCCTGATATACCATAGGATTGTCCACGGGAGTAGCATCTTGTTGATAAACAGTACTCCTGAGGTTTTCTCCAGTCCAACATTCGCAATTGATACGAACAGTAGAGTAATCGTTTTGCTCGTAATCAGTAGCGTATACGGTTTCCAGATGAAAATCCGGATCATTGCCGGGACGGAGTTCCCAAATCGTATCGTTAGTACCACAAGGAGAATAATTGACCACGACCCAGAGTCCGCAACTGTCCTGAATACCGCAATGATTGCTTTCTACCGTCCATTCAATATAATGTATCCCGGCAGAATAGACTGAATCAACAGGCAAATTATCGTTAAAAATAAAATCCCCCCCTATCCAGGTGATAGAAGGAGCCTGTAAGGCAATTTTCCGATCACAATAACCATAAGACAGAGTAACGAGCGTATCAAGCGGGCAATCCGTGAAAATATCAAAATCAGGGGCAGGACAATTACCTTTAAAAATTTGCAGTATGGTATCATTACTACCGGGTTTAATACGGACATAAGCATCAGGAACCGGACTCCCGTCACTGTAAAGTACTTCAAATTTCCCATATGGAGCCGGTACGGTTTGGTTAGAGAAATAGATATCCCAGGTACCGTCATCCAGGGGATAAACAGAAACGACTACCTGATTCATTCCTGATCCGTAAGAAATAGCACCATCCACATGAACCTGGTCGTTATCGCTATCCATAATATCAACATTAAACTTTCCTCCGTCAAGATAGAGGTTACCGATTAAATCAATTCGTCCGATCTCTCCTGCCGTATCCCCGGGAGAAATAATAGCTCCGGATTCTGTCACCGTTACAGGCGACTGAGCCGTACCATTCCCATACAATAAACCGTTTCCCGTATTGCGGCCTATTGCAATAAGATTCGCGGCCTGCAGTAGCGATCCAGCCCTGAGCCAAACGATACCTTCACTTCCCGTATTATGTCCGATGATAATATTACCACCGTTTGCCCTGGTATTAGAATCTATGACCAATGTACCTTTTCCGAAATGACCTATACACAATTCTCCGGAATTGGACCAGTTTCCGCCGGCGGTAATCCTGACGTTACCATCCGAACCGGGATAATTCCCGATAATTCCGGATCCGCTTCGGACATATCCGCCGTTGATTAACAGGTTACCTAAATTATTATTACCGACATACAATCTGTTATCGTGCTCAATACGGCTTCTCGAATCAAGGGTTAAGCTACCTGTATCAATATTGCCGATAATAAAATTCGCACCATGGCTTATCCAGCGACTTCCCGTTTGCATCTCGACATGGCTATTTGCCGAACCGGTTTGTGTTGCGATGTTCACATTTCCATTATTGGTTACTAGCGCTCCTTCCTTTAGTGTCAGCAATCCTGGTGCCCGGTTACCTACATATAAATTTCCGGAAGAGAACCACTCTCCCCCGTTCATTACTACTTCACCATAACTACCCGCTTCATTTGAAATAGTGGCATCGGTATTTTCCAAATAAGCATTACTATCGAGAGTCAAATAACCGTTTCCATAGTTCCCGACACGAAGTATTCCGGAATTAACCCATCTACTGTTTTCAATAAGCATCGTACCGGAAGAACTGCCGCCATTGCCGATGTAACATAAACCGGTAGATACATTGCTTCTGCTTTTTACGGATAATGATCCGTTGCCGGTATTCCCGATATAAAAATATCCGGAATTGATCCATCTGCTTCCGTTTTCCACCGTAATGACACCGTCGCTACCGACATTTCCGCCTATCTGGACAAACCCGGTTTCTATGGAAGCGCTATCCACCTGTAACATACCGTCACCGTTTGCATAGTTGCTCACGAATAATCCGCCGCTATGAACAGCGATTGCCGTAGGATGAAGCCGGGCCCTTCCATAGCTTAAATTACCGATAACCCATTGTTCCCCGTTGCTGATCCACTTTCCGTGACTACTGATATTCAATTCTCCGGTAGAGTTTTCCCTGTTACCCACATAAACATTACTGTCGATGATGATTTCCCCGCTATTAACAATATCTAATTTACCGTGGCCGAAATTTCCAACATGAAGTTGGCCGGAAGAATACCATTTACCGCTATCCACGACCACTTCCCCATTACCGGTACTATTCCCGATCACGGCTCTTTGATTTTCAACATATCCTCCGTTCACGATCGATAAGTTGCCGCTGCCTCTTCCCCCGACATATAAAACGCCGGAATTGATCCAACGACCGCCGGAATTAACTTTTACCTCCCCATCGGCCGTAGCGGCATTCCCGATCACGGCAAAAGAACCGTTCACCATGGCGCTATCCTGTATATCCAGCTTTCCCGAACCATTATTCCCAATATAAGCGGGTCCACTCCCACCCCATTTTCCATGATCCGAAATAATTATATTCCCGAAAGCCGACGTATCATCACCAAGACGTACTTCCGCATTCGTAATGAATTCACTGCCGGATCCGCTTACAGATAAATTGCCTGTTCCCCTGTATCCCATATATACATTTGCGGTACTATTCCATTGTCCTCCGTCTATCAACTCCACATTCCCCGTAACACCACTCATGGTACCCACATAAGCACTCGTATTGGATACAATACTCTGATTGCCGTCATGAGATCCGCTTACGGTAAGAATACCATTCCCGCTGTTACCGACGCGCAATATCCCGTTATTGACCCATCGTCCGCCGGCCGTAATATTCGCTTCTCCATAACCGGTTATATAATTGCCCAGATATCCGTTCTGATTCTGGACAAGTGCATTCTCAACACTGAGGGAACCCCTTCCCTGGTTTCCCACGTATAACGGTCCGTTATTAATCCATGAAGCACTATCCCGGACCACTGCCATACTTTGAGAAGTAGTGGCACTACCGACTCTTCCTTCCGTATTAATGACAGTACTACCGTTCCCCGTTATTTCCAGTTCTCCATTCCCGTTCCTGCCGACATGAAAATAATTAACGCCTTCCCATTTACCTCCCTCCTTGACCGTCACTTTCCCGGAGGAGCCTGTCGAATAGGCTATGATGGAATAATCCTGACTACGGATTTCACCGTCATTCCCAAGTATTATATTTCCGGACTGGTTATATCCGGTTATGAGCCTGCTTATTTCCACTATATCATTTTCCACTACAGCGGTATTTCCATTATCGATATAGGCATTATCCGATATTCCCGGCACGTTATTCAGGTTCCAGTTACCGGGGATAAACCAGGACCCTTCGCCTGATCCGCTCCAATAATAATTGGCATTCATTTCCTCCGGCATATCCAGCGTTATGCCGTCGCCAAAACAAGGATTAAAATCCGGAGATAAAACCGGTAGTAAACTTATCAATGTATCTTGTACATCAATTCCTGTATTATATGACGGAAATTCCGAAACTGCCGGACTTGTTGGAGCCGGATCATTACTTCCGTTAACTTTCAAGATAATAAACAACAAACAAACGCTAATCCATAATCGTATCATAGTAAAATTTTTCATTATTGGACAGTAGGCTCACAAGAGACTGAAAAAATAAGGCCGCAAAGATAATAAAAATCACAATAAAACCAGATCTATAAACATTTTTTTAAAATTCAATAATCAATAATTAAATAATATCGATTTTTACATATTTATATAGTATTATGCCATATTTCATGGAATTTTTTATAAGAAAGGAGATTTTATAATACTCAATTATTAAAATATTAAGTTAAGGAAACTTATTTCCCTGATCAAATGTTTATTTAAAAAAAATCAGATTATGGTCAACAGAAAATTTTTAAATTATCCGGACTGGCAGAATACAGCTGATACCGTTCATCTTTTACTCCAAATATCGGGTAAAATAAAATTAGAAAAAAATCATCCGCGTCCGGAATGGGCACATATCAGGCATTATCTCACGGCAGACGGTCTGACCACAGGTCTTATACCGGATGAAAAATCCCCGTTCGAACTTGATTTCAATTTCAGGGAACAGTATCTGAAAATACATAATACAGAACCAAGACAGGTGATCATACCGTTGAAAGACGGGCAAAGCATTTCCTGGTATTATAAGAAAATCATGGAAGCCCTGGAATACCTGGGATCTCCTGTCAAAATCAATACCCGTTGCCAGGAATTTTATGACCAGGTAGAGCTGGATCAGGATGAGAGATATCATTCTTTTGATGAAAAATCAGTACTGATATTTTTGGAGAATTTATATTTCGCATGTAACGTTATGCGGGATTTTATAGCTCCTTTTCGTGGAAAAGTGGACAATCCGGCTTATTATTTCGGCACTATGGACCTGTCGGCCATTATTTACAGCGGTGAACCGGCTCCCTTTGGGAAAGATGCCGCTATATCTGCCCATGCCTTCGACGAACGCAATCTTGAGATCGGTTTCTGGCCCGGTGACGTACATTTTCCCGAACCGGCTTTTTATATTCTGCCTTATCCTTTTATTGCCGACATTCAAGGTAACGATAAGATGATCCGGCCCGATAAAGCCTGGTTTTCTCCTGAAAAAAAAGAATTCTTTTTGAAACTGGCAGATGCCTTTTCTTATGATGATCCTACGGAAAAAGTAAAAGAATTTTTCCAATCGGGATGGGATATAAACCAGAAATTGAAACGTTGGGATAACCTGGACTGGATCACCCACCCGCTTCAGTATCAAAAACAGGAATAAGATTAAGCTTTTAAAGAAAGTCACCGATATCCTCTATTGTCATTTCTTTTCCGCACCGGGCACATTTATAGGTGAAAAAATGGATAATTCCACCACATTCAGGACATTTCCAACGTTCAGTCAGTTCGCGATGGTATTCTTCCACTCCTTTCGTTTTGAGATGCGGAAAAAACAAAGGTATTTCATGGCGATAATGGTATCTCGCGTCTCCACTGTGATTGGCAAGTAATTTCTTTCGGATCTTTCTGCAGGGAAATTCCTCACAATATATACAATAATCCAGTTTCCGTTCTTCGTAACAACATATTCTGACCCAACATTTCCACTTGCTCCCGCGCTTTTGCCGGGAATCCTCAGAGCTACATCCGTAACAGGTTTTTTGAAAAGAAGGACAAGCACCGCAAAATATTCCGCAGGGAGCCAGTTCCGGATTCCGGATATTCATCTTAATCCTTTTTAATACAGTACGATAAAATATACTTTATTAAAAAGTATACTTCACTCCAAGCCCCAGAACCCAGTCAAAAGAAAACCAGGGATCGGAATGTGTGGCGAAATAGACTCCGCAACCGGGACGGAAATCAAATTGAAGTGATAAAGGGATATTCCGGAATTGATATTCCAATCCGGCCATCACATTGAGGCCGGCTTTTCCCATATTAAAATAATCGTTATTTGTAATGCCCCATAATTTATAGGTTTGGGCAAAAGCATAACCTATACTTAAACCTCCTCCCGCAAACCAGTACAAGCCTCCTGTGCCGATAGGAGATTGGTAAAGTAAATTCGGATTTACTTCCAGGTCCCAAACCACACCCAATGCATCATTAACCGTATTGAATTTAACACCAAAATCAACCTGTAGAGCCATTTTATCTTTAAGGAAAGTCTTATAGGTGGGACCGAAAAAGGTACCTACCGTCACTCCGATACCTTGATTGTACGGCGCCTGTGCTTTAACCGGTCCAACGGAGATGATAAAAACCAGGATCATAGCCCATTTCAACATTTGTTTTGATGTTTTCATATCGTATGGGAATTAGTAAATATTTTTATTTAAATGCAAAAATAGAAAAATATAATTGTAAACCAAATAATATGATTAAACGGAAATTATGTGCCCATTCGTGGAATATCCTGCGATACTTTCCGCTCTTTGGAAATCTCTTTTACCAGGATATACCTTAAGGATGATTGATCCTGAGCCGGATTTTCCCGTTGTTCTTTCCTGACCTCAATCTCATATTCATAGCCGGGCTCATAGGTAAATCCTTCAATATCATTGTACAAAAAGGTCCAGTTGGGATCGTCCTTTTCTTTTACCAGCAGGCACTTTTGCGGACCCACACCCACACAATCCGCTTTTTCGGAAGCAATGGTCATTTTTACCGTATCAGTTTTTCCGGAACAGGAAATGAATAAAAATGCCCCGATAATCAGATTAAATATTACTTTTTTCATTGTATAAGATTTTTAAGTTTAATTCAATCATAACACAGCGATAAAGAGGAATGTTTTTTTCTTAAAGATAAATCTGCCGGTCATTATTCCGGCCATGGGAGGATTTTCCGTTTTATTAAGGAAGTGGAAGGTTATCGGAATCATCCAACTTTACGATTCCTGTTCCGGTACAGGCTCAATGTCTTTTTGGGGACGACGGCGAAGCTCACGTTGGTACCAGAAAAAAAGCCATAAACCCCGAGCGGAAGCTCCGATGGTAATACTGAGCCAGATGCCGTTCAATCCCATGCCATGTGTAGAAAGAATATAGGCTAATGGGATTCTCAAAGCATTCGTAGTAAAACTGGTAATAAAAGGCGGAACGGTTTTTCCCAATCCACGGAATGCGCCCGCAGAAACGGCTTCCAGACACGAGATAATCTGACACATGGCCAATATTTTAAGAAAAGTCCTGCCCATATCCACCAATTCTTCTTCCGGCAGAAACAACCGGAATATAATTCCTCCCAGGAAAAATAAAACCAGTGTTACGAGCATTCCCCAGCCCGAAAGCAAAAGAAAGGATGTCCGGCTTCCCTGACGTATGCGATTCCATTTTCCGGCCCCGAAATTTTGTCCGACAAAGGCCGTTACTGCAGTTGAAAAACCTACTCCTATCAACCAGCTCAGTGATTCGACCTGATTTCCAACCCGGTATACTGCAATAGCTTCCGCACCGTAAGCGGAAACGAACCGGGAGATAAACATGGTAAGGAAAGTGAACAACATACTCTCCGCTCCTATGGGAATACTCCAGCGTAAAATCTGTATAAGACGCCTTTTTTCCGGTTTACTGAAAAACAGGAATTTATCGAAAGGCCGGTCCTTCCGTTTTATTAAAGCAAGTAATGAAAGTAAACATACCACCATCTGGGCGATCAGAGTTGCGATCGCAGCACCTTTCACACCCAGACCCAGAGCAAAAATAAAAACGGGATCCAGTATAATATTAAGTCCAAGTCCACAGGCATTGATAAGCAGGGGAACACGAGAATTTCCGGACGCATTGAACGTACCGGCCACTACTCCGCTAAGGAAAGTAGCCGGAATTGCCATAGCGGTAATCATCAGATAAATGCGGGCATCGTGGGCCACATGGATTTCCCGGATATTGAAAAACCCAATGAGAGATTTTGAGAAAGCCATATAAACGACCAGGAGGAAAAGCCCCAGTATAAGAGCCAGGAACATGGAATTCTGGGCGTATTTCCTGGCAGCTCTCAGGTCACGTCTTCCCAGGTTTTGCGAGACACCGATCTCAGCGCCCATTCTTCCGATCATCAGTAAGCCGTTGGACAACCAAAGATACATCCCGGCGGTTCCGGATGCCGCCACGGCGTCACTTCCCACCCTGCCCAGCAGAAACATATCCGTAAGGTTATAACTCATCTGGATGAACTGGGTTCCGATAATAGGTAAAGCCACCAGCAATAATTTGTTGATTATATTACCTTGTGTCAGATCATACCTGTTTTCTTGACCAGCGCTCATTCTTCGGTGTTAAAAGGATTTCCGGTTATTTCGGGCATATTCCATTATACCCGATTTTCGGGGTGCAAAAATATAGATATTTCCTCTAAGAATTATCCGGCATGGAAAAACTATTCCATATCTGAAAGATACGATTTCGATGATAGTGTTCATCCCTCCGAAAAAATAGGCAAAGAGAAAATCTCGGCCATCGAAAGATCAGAATGAATATAACAATAATGGAAACAATGCCGAGTACTAATAAAACGTATTCGTTCCTGTACGGAAAATCCTACGATGGTCGGTTACTATTTAAAGCATTGGAATAATTTCCATACAAGTCATTGCGAAATTTAACATTTTAAAACCAATAAAATAAAACTTTTTTAACTTTATGATGTTTTTCATACTAAATCCAAACTTTAAAATAACCCATCAATACCTATCAATAATATGGAGAATTTAAAAAATATAAGTACGCAGGAAGTTATACGCATTGCGGAAAAGGGAAACGCAAAAATAATCGATGTCCGCCAGGTTGACGCTTATAACGGCTGGAGATTACATGGAGAAAAACACGGAGGACATATCCCGGGAGCTAAATCACTGGATGCGAAATGGACCAATTATATGGACTGGATTGAAATAGTCCGTACAAAAGGATTAAAAGAAGACGATCATCTTATATTATATGGTTACGACCAGGAGGAAATCCGGAAAGTAATCCGGTGTATGACAAAATCCGGCTACCGGAACGTATCGGTATACTCTGATTTCATTGAAGAATGGGTTAACCAGGATCTTCCCCTGGAACGGCTTGCCCGCTATCGTAATCTAGTCCCTCCTCAATGGGTAAAAGCAGTAATGGAAGGTAAAGAAGTGGAAGAACCTCCCCGTGAAAAAACGATGATCGTCCACTCCCATTACAGAAATCGGGACGCTTATCTTTCGGGACATATTCCGGGAGCCATTGATATGGATACGCTTGCATTGGAAGCGCCCGAAACCTGGAACCGTCGGTCTCCCGAAGAATTGAAAAAAGCACTGGAACAACACGGTATCACAGCCGATACTACCGTAATTTTATATGGGAAATATATGGATCCGGATAATGCCGACGAATTTCCCGGTAGCGCTGCCGGCGACATCGGGGCAATGAGAAACGCATTTATTATGTTATACGCAGGGGTTAAAGATGTTCGTATCCTTAACGGCGGATTTCAATCCTGGCTGGATGCCGGTTATGAAACGGCCACAGATGACGTAAAAAAACATCCTGTCCCGGAATTCGGCGCCGACATTCCGGTTAATCCGGAACTGGCAGTCGACGTACCCGAAGCCAAAGCCATGATCCAGTCCCAGGAAGCGGAAATCGTCTGTGTGAGAAGCTGGCCCGAATATATCGGTGAAGTAAGTGGATATAATTACATTGAAAAAAAAGGCCGTATACCCGGAGCTATATTCGGCAATTGCGGTTCGGACGCCTACCATATGGAAAATTACCGAAATCTTGACCATACTATCCGTGAAGCGGCTGAAGTATCGGACAAATGGGAAAAAGCGGGTATCACTCCCGACAAACATCTCGCCTTTTATTGCGGTACGGGATGGCGCGGAAGCGAGGCTTTCTTCAATGCGTGGCTTATGGGATTTCCACGGGTGTCGGTATTTGACGGCGGTTGGTTCGAATGGAGCAATGATCCCGCGAATCCTTACGAAACCGGAATTCCCCTACATGTAGAACAAATACTGATTTAACTATTATGATCCAGGAAATCGCCATACAAAATTACCTTCCACATCTGGGCACTGAAAATGTATTGGAAGAAATCATGACCGGACTTAACTCCCCTCAAAAATATATTCCTCCTAAATTCTTCTATGATGAAAAAGGTTCGGAATTATTTGAGGAGATTACCAAATTGGATGATTATTATCCGACCCGGACGGAAAAACAGATCATTTCCAATCTCTTTAACCTTATCCAGCTCAACCTTCCCCATCTGAATATCGTTGAACTCGGAAGCGGTGATCCCTCAAAAATCACCTTATTGCTCGAGCAAATCCCGGAAGATCTGCTGAGTACCATTAATTATTATCCCGTTGATATTTGTGAAGCCGAGATTATCAAATCGGTAAATGAATTATCCCGTTACTTTTCATTACATACCATCGCGGGTATCGTCGCCGATTTTCACCATCAGCTGCATGTTATCCCCAAAAAAGGATGCCGGCTGTTTTGCTTTTTCGGAAGTACATTGGGGAACTTTACATTTGACGAAGCTGAGAATTTTATTAGGAAACTGGCGGCAGAAATGCGGCCGGGCGACAGGCTTTTACTGGGTGTAGACATGGTAAAAGATATTCCCGTTATTGAACGTGCCTATAACGATTCGGAAGGAATAACCGCACAATTTAACCTCAATATACTCAACGCCGTCAACAACCTTATCGGATCGGATTTCCGGCCGGAAGATTTCGAGCATATGGCATTCTTCAATCCTAATGAAAACCGGATCGAAATGCATTTACGCGCCTGTAAAGATGTAGATATCCACATCGGGAATAATAATTATAAGGACCGTATCCGCATTCGGAAAGATGAAACCATCCACACCGAGTATTCCCATAAATTCACTTATGACAAAATCAGGCAATTATGCCAGTGGGGAGATTTTGAACAGTATACTGTATGCCATGACCAAAAAGGATGGTTCAGTATGATATATGCTTTAAAATAGCCCAATACAAAAGGAACTTTCTATTATCCCGAACATCCCTGATATCCCAGAATCAGATTTCCCTTTCCATACTATTCCGGGGGCGATATGATTCGATGTTTTTGATTTACCATGAAAATTAATGAACAAAAAGGGTTAATTGTTTATTTATAAATAAACCAATTATATAGAGAATTATGAAACATAAATTATTTTTATTAACTTTGGTATCTGTTGTTACTTTAGGGTTCTTTTCCTGTAACCAAAACCAAATGCAAAATCAATCCCCGGACAACACTAATGACAATGTCATAAAAAATGACCACATTCTACTGAAAGATTACGGGCCTGAACCTACAGTTTTGGATATTGAATCCTACACCAAAGGGAATGATGACTTTAGAAATACACTATGGACCGGTAAAAATCTCCAGGTCACATTAATGACAATTCCCGTAAATGGCGATGTAGGACTGGAACAGCATACGAATATTGATCAGTTTCTAAGGATTGAAGAAGGAAAGGCCAGGGTCATGATGGGTGATACGGAAGATAATCTTAATTTCATCAAGGAAGCGGAAGCAGATTACGCCGTATTCGTTCCGGCAGGTAAATGGCATAACCTTGTGAATATAGGGGATAAACCGTTAAAACTCTATTCCATCTATGCCCCTGCGGAACATCCACATGGAACAATCCATAAAACACAGGCTGAATCTATGGAAGCAGAACATCATCACTAAATTTTACTTTATCCTTTAAAACAAATCAACTGTTTTCGAAAGCACCCGATAGTTTTGTTTTCATACCAATATTGTATAGATAAAATATTTTTCTCTATTTCATAAATGGATATTTCCTATTTTTGCTCCATTGATTTATGGCAAACTCGGAGTATATTCCGATGGCCGTGATTAAAAAAGGGAGTAGAAACCCGGAGCGGAATTGAATGTTAGTATGAAGAAAAAAGCTGTCTTTAACTGGAGTGGAGGAAAGGATTCTGCCCTTGCCCTTTATAAAATATTACAATCGGATGAATATGACATCATCTCATTATTGACGACGGTTAACAAACAAAACAACCGTTCGTCGATGCATGGCATTCCCGTGGATTTACTGCGGTCTCAGGCCGACAGCATCGGTATCCCTCTTTATTTACTTGAATGTGATCCTGACGAAGAGATGGAAGGATATGAATACAGTATGTTACAGGCCATAGAATATTTCAAAGCACAAGAGATTGCCTATTTTATATTTGGCGATATATTCCTGCATAACGTTCGCTCCTACCGGGAAAAACAACTGAATCCGCATGGCATAGAGGTAGTTGAACCTTTGTGGGATTTTACATCCGGTAAAGTTATGGAAGAATTTCTGGAATCCGGATTAAAAACCGTTGTCGTGACGACCATGGCGGATATTCTGGATGATCAATATATCGGACGTGTTATCGACCGTGCGTTTGTAAATCGTTTACCTGCCGGCACAGACCCTTGCGGAGAAAACGGCGAATACCACACTTTTTGCTTTGACGGTCCTATATTCCGGTATCCAGTCCGCTACACTTTAAGAGTCCCGTTCCAATTCTCCAACACCGTTAATATGGAAAACGGAACAAAACAAACCTTCCATTATTGGCTGGCGAATTTAAATCCGGAATGATCCTTCTTACTTAGTGAACTATAAAAATAAAAAGCGATGAAGGATCTGCATGTAAAAACATCATCTGAGTTATTAAATATTGAAATGAAATGGAGACCTTGATGTTATATTGCCAGCA
>CALECM010000097.1 GCA_937949745.1 uncultured Bacteroidales bacterium
TACAAAGCAGAAGTACCCGCAACCCGGAGAATCCCGAACGGAAAATCAAATTTACGGCGGGAGGTATGTTTGGAGCCCAATTCGGAACATACACCGGTGTTTCGGTAGCTCCGCTTTTAGGGATATATCCCGGCGTGGACTGGCTATTGATCGGGGTCGGAGGAACATACATGTATACTTATTACGGTCCTTCCCAGGAATCATTCCATGATTTCGGTTTTAATGTATTCGTACGGGGACTCATTTGGAACCAACGACTTATCGCGCACCTTGGCTATGAATACCTCAACCTGGATTTAGGCTTTTCCAACCAGATAGGAAAACACGAGCGCATCGACGCCCACGCGCTGTATATCGGTCCCGGATACAGGCAACCTGTTTCCGACCGGGTCAGCCTCTATGCCGTACTTCTGATAAATATCGCACGTTCCGTGGATAGCAGGGGGATATTTCCTCCGGTATATCCCAGTATAGGAGTTACCGTTGATTTTTAGATAAAATAAATGTCTAAATTTAAAATCCACCTTCTTCTTGCCCGACGATTATCCAAAGATAAAGAACAGAACCTTTCCCGGCCTATTATCCGGCTTTCGGAAATCGGTGTGGCATTAGGCATTGCCACGATCATCATCGCCATGGCCATTACTACCGGATACAAAAATGTAATCCGCGATAAAGTAATAGGAATGGGGTCGCATATCAGGATTTCCAATTACGATAATAATTATTCTTTCGAACCTATTCCTTTTGAAAGGGACCAGTTCTTTATACCTGAACTAAGAAATAATCCGGAGATAGAGAACCTGCAGTTTTTCGCTACCAAAGTCGGCATTATTAAAATGGAAGATCAGGTGGAGGGTATTGTTTTAAAAGGTATCGACAGCAGTTTTTACTGGAAATACTTCCAACAAAATATCATTGAGGGAAACAGGATAAGTACCGACAGTACGGTTGCCGGACAGGATATCCTGATCTCGTCCAATTTATCCAGAAAACTTAAGATCAATACCGGGGATAAAGTACGGACTTATTTCGTGCAGGATCCTCCCATGCAAAGAAGTTTTACGGTATCCGGAATCTTCGAGACGGGACTGCCTGAATTCGATGAAAGTTTCGCACTTGTGGACCTCCGGCATATACAAAAATTAAATGGGTGGGACAGTACTTTGGTCGGAGGTATCGAGATCCTTATTTCCGATTACGATAAAATCGACGAGATCGGAAATATCGTGAACCACAGTATCGGCTTCCAGCTTAAAGCGGAAACCGTCAAGCAGATCTATCCGCAGCTTTTCGAATGGATCGCCCTTTTCGATACTAATGTACTTGTATTGATGATCATTACCATTTTCATTTGCATGATCACCATGATCTCCACTTTTTTTATCATAGTGCTGGAACAAACCCCGACCATCGGCATCCTGAAAACGCTGGGAATGAAGACCCGCGATGTGATACCGGTTTTCCTGGCCATAGCTTCCGGAATTTTATTCAGGGGATTGGTTATCGGAAATCTTTTCGCGATCGTTCTGTGTTTATTGCAACAACATTTTCATTTCATCAAACTGGACGCCGCCACCTATTATGTGGACTACATCCCTATTGAACTGAATCCTTTCGCCATACTCGGAATCAACTTCGGGATCCTTTTGGTCTGTTTTATCGTATTAATTTTCCCGGCTTATTATATTGCAAAAAAGATTTCGCCTATTAATGCCATAAGATTCGATTAAAATGAAAATCTGTTTAGTCCAGTCGGATATTATTCCGGATAATATTACACAAAATCTGTTGCGTTACGAAACATTATTTCAACAAATCAAGCAACAGCCTGACATTATTTTTTTTCCGGAAATGTTCAATTGCGGTTTTTCCCCGTCTTTGGTCAACAACGCGGAACCATTGGGAGGAGAAAGCATGGTGTTCCTGCAATCGACGGCACACCGTTTTCAATGTGATATCGTGGCAAGCCTCCCGGTCAATACTAACGGTAAAATTTATAACCGGCTTCTATGGATTAACAAAGAAGAAATCAGTGGCTTTTATGATAAAAGACACCTTTATTTCGGGGAAGAAAAAGAATACTGTACGCCGGGTTGTGAAAAAGTGATCATACCGAGGAATAATGTCCGTTTTCTGCCGCTTATTTGTTATGACATTCGCTTTCCTGTATGGTGTTGCAACCGTTATGATAACGGGGAATTCCTCTATGATTGTATCGTACTTATTGCCAATTTTCCGGCCCAGCGCAGTGATATCCTGCAAACACTGGCACAAGCCAGAGCCATTGAAAACCAGTCTTTTGTGATCGTTTGTAACCGTATCGGCCTGGACGGGAACGGGAATCCGCATCTCGGGAAAAGCATGGTGATCAATCCGCTGGGAAAAATCATCGCCGAAGCGCCGGAGAATAAAGAATTCCTGTTGGAAACAGAGATCAATATAGAATTGCTGGAAAAGATCAGACGGAAATTCCCGATCTATAAAGATTGGGATAAGGACGAATTACAATAACTTTCTGTTATTCCCACTCGATCGTGGCAGGAGGTTTGGAACTGATATCATAGACCACCCTGTTGATCCCTTTCACTTTATTGATGATTTCATTGGAAATTTTCGCCAGAAAGTCATAAGGTAATTTGGCCCAATCAGCCGTCATTCCGTCCGTAGATAATACGGCGCGCAAAGCCACCGCGTTTTCGTAGGTCCTTTCATCTCCCATCACGCCCACCGACTGTATGGGAAGCAGGATCGTTCCGGCCTGCCAAACCTCATTATAAAGGTTATGGGTTTTTAAACCTTCAATAAAAATATGATCGGCTTCCTGTAAAATATGCACTTTCTCAGGAGTGATCTCTCCTAAAATCCGTACTCCCAATCCCGGTCCTGGAAACGGATGCCGCTGTATCAAACTCTCGGGAATACCCAACGTTTTCCCCACACGGCGCACCTCATCCTTGAACAATAAATGTAACGGTTCCACCACTTTCAAATTCATCTTTTCCGGTAAGCCGCCTACATTATGATGGGATTTGATCACCATACCGGTAATCGATAACGATTCGATCCTGTCCGGATAAATAGTCCCCTGGGCCAGCCATTTAATATCTTCCAGTTTTCCCGCTTCTTCTTCGAAAACATCGATAAAGCCTTTCCCTATGATTTTCCTTTTTTGTTCCGGTTCTGTCACTCCTTTCAAAGCCGCATAAAAACGGTCGGCAGCCCTGATACCTTTTACGTTTAATCCTAATACCTTATAATTTTCCAGAACAGTTTCAAATTCATTTTTCCTCAGCAAACCGTTATCCACGAAAAGGCAATAGAGGTTTTTGCCGATAGCTTTGTTCAATAAGACAGCTGCCACGGTAGAATCCACACCGCCGGATAATCCCAGTACTACCTTGTCATCCTGTAAGGTATCTTTTAATTCCCGTACCGTACTCTCTATAAAAGACGCCGGTGTCCAGTCCTGCCTGCAACCGCAGATCTGTTGTACGAAATTACCCAATACAACCATTCCGTCTTCACTATGGTAAACTTCCGGATGGAACTGTACTGCCCACGTCGGTTCTCCATCTATTTTATAAGCCGCCACTTTCACTTCATGCGTACTGGCGATAATCTTAAACCGTGACGGAATTTCCAGAATGGTATCTCCGTGAGACATCCACACCTGACTGTCAGGACGAATACCTTTTAAAAGTATATCATCCGGATCAAACGAAGTAATATGGGCCCTGCCATATTCGCGGGAACTGCTGGAACCTACTTTTCCACCCGACAATTGAGCCAGGTATTGGGCGCCATAGCAAATCCCCAGTAAAGGAAATTTTCCCTGGATACGATCCATGGCCGGTTTGAAAGCGTCTTCCTGATTAACGGAAAACGGACTTCCGGACAAAATAACGCCTTTGATATTTTCCGTATTTTCCGGGAACTTATTATAAGGCAATATCTCGCAATAAGTATTTAGTTCGCGTATTCTTCTGGCGATTAGTTGGGTATATTGTGACCCGAAATCTAAAATGATGATTTTTTCCATGTGGCGATATGGTTAACAGGTAAGTTACCTTTATATTTCTTTTTTTAATTTTTCTATGATATCCCGGACAACAACCGGATAAAGTTTATGTTCCAGTTGATGAATCCTGTTTTCAATTTCTTCCAGCGATTCATTTCCGTTAGCTTTGAAACAATCCTGAGCGATGATCCGCCCGGTATCGACTCCCTGATCAACATAATGGATCGTTACGCCAAACACTTTAACCCCGTATTCGTAAGCCTTCCCAATAGCATGTAATCCCGGGAAAGCCGGCAAAAGCGACGGATGAATATTGAGTATCCTTCCCTGGTAACCTGCCAAAAGCACATCACCTACGATACGCATGTAACCCGCCAGTACTACCAGTCCGATCCCTTTCTCTTTTAACAGATCCACCAAAACGGTTTCATAATTTTCTTTGGAAGCATACTCTTTCGCTTTAAAAGCAAAAGTCTCGATACGATGCTGCTTAGCCCGTTCCACCGCATAGCAATCCGGTTTATCCGTAACCAGAAGGGCGATGTCCGCCGGCAGGGAACCATTGGATTGCGCCTCTATCAAGGCCTCAAAATTAGAGCCGAATCCACTGGCGAAAACTGCAATTTTCATTAGTATATGTGTAGTATAATTTTATAACTATTAATTGATAAGATTGATCCGTATACCTTCCTTGCCGGTAACTTGTCCGATTACGGCCGGTTCTTCCCCGAATTCCCGTAAAGTAGCCAAAGCCTGGTCCACATCCCCTTTTCCGGTTACCATGATCATGCCGATACCCATATTAAAGATATTGAACATCTGACGATGAGGAATACCTCCTAATTTTTCCAGGAAATCGAATACCGGCGGTTTTGCCCACTTTTCTTCGTCAATCTCAACACCCTGTCCCGGTTGTAAGATACGGGGAATATTTTCATCAAACCCACCGCCGGTGATATGGGAAATCGCGTGTATATCTACTTTCCGCAATACTTCCAGCACCGGTTTCACATAAATCCTTGTAGGAGTTAAGAGGGTCTCTCCTAATTTTCCGTTTAATTCCGGATAATGTTTAGATAAATCTAATTGATGATCTTTCAATACCACTTTACGTACTAAAGAAAAACCGTTCGAATGTACCCCGGACGAAGGAAGACCGATCAGGATATCGCCTGCTTTAACTTTGGATCCGTCTATCAGTTGGGATTTCTCGACGGCGCCGACCGTAAAACCTGCGATGTCGTATTCTTCCACCGGATACATATCGGGCATTTCGGCGGTTTCGCCTCCTATAAGGGCACATCCTGCCATTACACATCCGTCCGATACTCCTTTTACGATCTGTTCAACTTTCTCCGGATAATTTTTTCCCAGCGCGATGTAATCAAGGAAAAACAAAGGCGTCGCTCCCTGTGCCAATACGTCATTGACACACATGGCCACCACATCTATACCGATAGTATCATGTTTATCCAACAAAAAAGCCAGCTTAAGTTTAGTTCCTACCCCATCCGTTCCGCTCACCAGAACGGGCTCTTTCATATTTAACATGGAAAGATCGAACATTCCCCCGAAACTTCCTATGTTACCCATCATTCCCAAACGCTGGGTTCTGGCTATGTGTTTTTTAATTCTTTCCACCGATTCGTAACCGGCTTCGAGATTAACTCCGGCTTTTTCGTAGGATTCTGCCATGAAAAATGTTTTAAATGTGATAAATAGCTTTTTTTCGGAACAAATGCAAAGTTACGAAAAATGTTTTAATCCCGCCATGGTTGCAGGTTCTATATTTTCTGTCCGCTTATAAATCTTTTCTATCGGAAAAATGAAAAAGTACTTTATTTTTGCACTTTAATTCAGATCACCGGTTATGAAGAAAATACTACTATTTATCTGTATAATTGTCAACACGTTATTTCTTTCATACAGCGCTAACGGAGTTCCCGTCGATACATCCGGCGTCCGGAAAAATGCGAAATGGAGACAATTCTTTTCCTTAAAAGAGAGCGATACCATAAGGGAACTGCATAAAATCACGACTGCACAGGATTATTCACCACTTCCGGCAAATAAATGGGGATTATCGCTGAGCGGTTTTATTTGCAACGACTTTTTTTGGGATACCCGTAAAATGGTCGATGCCCGCGACGGAGCTATTTGCTTGTACCCTGACGATATCAATGCCGATGTAAACGGAAGAGATATCAATGCGCATCCTTCGTTTAATTTTGTCGTGATGAATACCCGGTTAACGCTACGTATCCAGGCTCCCGATGCGTTACGAGCACGTGTATCGGGAATGATCGAAGGATGGTTCATGGGAATATCCAATCAGGATATGAACGGATTTGCCATGCGTCATGCTTTCATCAAATTAGACTGGAAATCGACATCGTTATTATTGGGACAAACCTGGCATCCGATGTTCACCGAAAGATGTTTTCCACACACCGTTGCTGCCAGCGCCGGAGCTCCCTTCCAACCCTTTGCCCGTTCTCCGCAGATCCGCCTGAACCAGCGATTCGCCAAATATTCCGGTTTCCTGTTGTATCTGAACGCTCAAAGAGATTACCTTTCCACGGGCAGGAATGGCGCAAGTGCTGAATACCTGCGCAACTCGGCCATCCCGGAAACAGGTCTGCAATATATCTTCGATTACAAAAAAAACAAAGACGAAAATAGTTCCCACGAAGTTTATGCCGGAATCGGGATTAATTATAAATATTTGATACCACGCCTCACCACTGCAGGCAATGAATATACCCGAAACGGTTTACACAGCGGATCGGCATTAGCTTTCCTGCATTATAACCACCGTATATCAGCGGAACATAAATGGGGATTCAAGGTGAAAGCCACCTGGTCGCAGGCGTGTAACGAATACCTGTTGCCGGGAGGATATGCCGTTAAATACTATGCTGACGAACCGTTCAATGACAGCATTAATTACCAGTATACCGCGCTTAATAATTTTTCTTCGTGGATGGATATCTATGCCGGAATCCGTTCCTGGGAAATAGGACTCTTTGCCGGTTACAGCAAGAATTTCGGTTCATTCGACTTTTTACAGGCTCCCGGAAACGGACAGGCTTTTTTCGGCAGGGGACTTAATATAGATCATCTTTACCGGATAAGTGCCCGTGTAAAATACAATGCCAATAAATTGCAATTCGGACTGGAGCCGGAATATACCGCCGTACGGTATGGCGATGATCTTACGGAGAAAGGAAAAGTGATGCCGGAAGGATCCCGGTTGGTGCATGGGATCAGGATATTATTGTCTGTCACATTATTTTTCTAAAGAATCAGTCCTGAAGTTCGATCCATTGTTCTTCCTTTTCCCGGATCGATCTTTTGATTTCTTCATATTGTTTATATAAATTTCCGGAATTAACGGAATCAGTATGTTGATCGGGATCGGCCAGTCTTTCTTCCATCGCATGGAGTTGTGTGTTAAGTTCCGCGATTTCATTCTCAATCTTTTTCAGCTTGTTCTGTACTTTCCTGATTTTCGCTTCTTCTTCTTTTTTCTTTTCCCAACTCTCTTTAGACGAATAATTAACTTTCCCGTCATGATTACTTTTTTCCTGTCTTTGTAACTCATTCAGGGAATCAATCTTTTTCTTTTCCAGGAAATCGTATACATCTCCGATATAGGTTTTAAGAGCTCCATCCTTGAATTCGAATACCTTTTCCGTAAGTCCCTGCAGGAAATCCCTGTCGTGGGAAACCAGGATCATACTTCCTTCGTATTGCAGAAGCGCATTCTTCAATACATCTTTCGATTGCATGTCCAGATGGTTGGTAGGTTCGTCGAGTATAAGCAGATTAAAAGGAGAAAGTAAAAGTTTAGCCAGGGCAAGCCTGGATTTTTCTCCACCTGAAAGCACTTTCACCTTTTTCTCCGTATCCTCGGTGGAAAAGAGGAAACTACCCAGTATGGTACGTATTTTAGGACGGATATCTCCCACGGCAATATCGTCGATAGTTTCAAAAACCGTTTTTTCGGGATTTAAAAGTAAAGCCTGGTTCTGGGCGTAATAACCTATAACCACCTGATGACCAAGTTTAATTTGTCCATCCTGCGGTTCTAATTCTCCCACAATGGATTTGACCATGGTCGATTTGCCTTCGCCGTTTCTTCCTACAAAAGCAACCCTTTCTCCCCGTTCCAAATGAAAATCCACATTTTGTAAAACCATTAATTTTCCATAGCCCAACCGCAAGTGTTCAGATTCAACGGTAACCCTGCCCGAATGCGGGGCAGGAGGAAAACGGAAAGAGATAGAAGATTTGTCCACGTTCTCGACTTCCACCCGGTCCATCTTATCCAGTAACTTGATACGGCTTTGAACCTGCTTGGCTTTGGTCGCCTTGTAACGGAAACGTTCTATGAACTGCTCTATATCGGCAATCTGTTTTTGCTGGTTCTCATAGGCGTTCTGTTGACTTTCGATCCTTTCCATCCGTTGACGGACATATTCGGAATAACTGCATTTATAATCCTGGATATTCCCGAAAGTAATTTCGACGGTCCGGTTGGTCACCCTGTCGAGAAAAGCCCGGTCGTGTGAAACCAGGATCAGGGAACCGTAATAATTCGCAAGATATTCCTCCAGCCATTGTATGGATTCGATATCCAAATGATTGGTAGGTTCATCCAGTAAAATGATTTCCGGATTCCTTAAAAGTATTTTAGCCAGGTTTACCCGCATTTGCCAGCCGCTGCTGAATTCACTCAGGGACCGGTGAAAATCTTCATGTTTGAAGCCCAGTCCGAGAAGCACTTTTTCCGTATCTCCTTCCATGGTATTACCGCCAAGTTGCTGGAAAAGTTCGGTGGCATCGGAAAGCTGCTGGGCCAGCTCGATATAACTTTCAGATTCATAATCGGTACGGTTCACAAGCAACTCATTGACCCGACTGATCTTTTCTTCCAGTTTTTTCTGTTCCACGAAAGCTTTCATGGCTTCCTCTTTTACCGTAGTGGAATAATCAGCCGTGATTTCCTGGGGTAAATAACCCGTTCTGAAACCAGAAGTAATTGTAATCGTACCGGATCCGGGTTCTAGTTCTCCGTGAATAATTTTAAGGAGAGTCGATTTTCCCGCTCCGTTCTTACCTACCAGACCTATCCTGTCTTTGTCGCCCACCACAAAGGAGAGATCTTTAAAGAGAGGGTCGCCCGTAAAATTGATTGAGAGTTTATTGATTGATATCATTGCGGTTGCAAAAATAGGAAAACTTAATGATTCACCAATTTTATATATTTTTGCATCCCTAAAAAAAGTTGAATGATCACATACTTAAAAGGTATCTTTACGGAAAAGAATCCTGCATACGTAATTGTAGAAACCCCGGGCGGAGTAGCTTACCGGGTAAATATTTCGTTATCCACCTATTCCGGGATCAAGGAAATGGAAGACGGCATATTGCTAACCCATTTTGTGGTAAAAGAGGACACACAGGCCTTATACGGATTTCATACGGAAGAAGAACGGACTATTTTCCGGTATCTTATTGCCGTTAACGGTATCGGACCCAATACGGCATTGCTTTTCCTCTCTTCGCTCAGCATTCCCGAGATTACCAATGCCATTGTAACGGAAAACGTAAAACTCTTACAATCCGTAAAAGGTGTCGGGGCAAAGACCGCTCAACGTGTGATCATCGATTTAAAAGATAAAATAGGTAAACTTCCGGCTCAAAATATTCTCGACAAAAAGAATCAATTTTACAATAATAATAAATTTGAAGCGTTATCAGCATTATGCTCTTTGGGTTTTTCCAAAAATTCGGCAGAGCAGGTATTGGATAAAATTATTCAGGCGGAAGGTATTAATCTTTCGGTAGAAGAGTTAATAAAAAAAGCGCTTAGAATGTTGTAAGTAACACTAAGGAATATCGACAAGTGACTATTGGCAAGAAAATTAAATTTTATATAATTTCGGTTCTCATTCTCACTCTCGGTTCAAAGCTATGGGCATCAAATGCAATTCCCAATGGCTATGCCGGTTTAGATACCGATACTGTTTATGCAGCATTCAGCATTTTGAATTCGCGCAATACTGATCAATATATTCAAACTCCCGTAACCCCGCCGGATACCGGATTAAGATCACCGATCCCCCAGCCTATCAATAATCCTCTCAATGAAGAGAACCCATATACCCCTTTCCATTTGAAAGACCCTTCCGGTATGGGTACCAATATTGAATATGACCCGGAAAGTAATACTTACAAATTCCAGAATATGATAGGCTCCACACCTTATGGTCCAGGAGCTTATATGGATGTTAACGAATATATCGACTACGATTTAAGACAGGAAATCAACAGATATTGGCGGGAAAAATCAAAGATAACTTCTTGTATCTGAAGAAATTTGTGATCAAATATA